>JAIBCN010000088.1 GCA_019694155.1 Vicinamibacteria bacterium
GAGGCTCCGTCCTGGGAGCGGATCTCCATGATCGGCTTCGCGTCGAGCTGGAAGTCGGTTCGCGGCTCTTTGAGGAGGGCCTGCACGGGGGTGGGCTTGGGGAGCAGGTCGACGAGCTTCACCAGCCCGCCCTTGGGATCGAACTTGTACGAGAGGTTCGTCTGGATGATCTTGATCTCGGCCAGGCGATTGAGCTGGTCGCCGAATCGGTTACCCTGGGGGAGCATGCAAGTGCCGTCGAGGGGAATGTCGAGCGAGCCGCCCTTGAAGGTCATGGTCGGCCGATCCTTGTAGGTCCAGGTCTCGGGAGCCCGGAAGGACACCTCGGCCGTCTGCTCCTTCTTCACCGCGTCGGGGGCCCCGAGGAGAATGTAGATGCGTCCGCAGTCGGTCTGGGAGCCGCTCCGGCCCGCGACCTTGAACTTCGTGTCGACTTCCGCCACGAGCTTGACGTACTCGGCCTGGAACTCGTTCTCGGGGGTGTCGAGGTTCGGATCGCGCCTCGCCCAGAAGATCTTCTGGAATTCGGCGGCATCCGCGTTGTTCTTGAGGCCCCGGTAGGACTTCTCTTCCTCGGGAAGGATCAGGGGCCGCACTTCGTCGACCCACTTCTTCGCGTTCTTGTCGAGGTCAGCGAGAGCGTTGGAGGCGAGAAGGGCGAGAAGGGCCGGGGCCAGACCGAAGCGTTTCATTGGAGCAGGTTCCTTATTGAGCTGGGCGGACGAAAGAGTGCGGTTTCGGCACCCCGAAGGGGCGAACCGGACCCCCGCCCCGGGGGCTCGACGCTTCGGGATCGGGAGTGTACCGCCGCATCGCCGAAAGCGGGGACCGCGACGGGGAGCCGGAAGGTCGTGATAGGTTCAGGGTTTCACCGACATGGCTCTTGCGAAACCGTCGAGAATCCTGGCCCTCGCCTGCCTCGCAGGGGTGGTGTGCGGTGATGCCGTCGCCGCGCCGAGGGCGCGTCGGAAAGCGCCGGCGCGCGCCGTCCCGGTTTCGATCCTGACCCCGCCGGACGCATCCGGTTTCGATCTCAAGGTGGGCGAAGCGGCGCGTCTCGCCATCCATAACCGCTCCAACGTGGCCATTGTGGCCATGGATCCCTGGACGGGGCGCGTGCTCACCATCGGCAACCCCCAATCCGGCCTCCTGACCGCCTACCAGCCCTGCTCGGTCTTCAAGCTGGTAGTGGCGGTGGCCGGTCTGACCGAAGGCATCATCACGCCGGAATCGAGGTTCAACTGCACGGACGGCTGCTGGATCAGCCCCGGCCACGGTCCCATCGATCTGCGGCGGGCGCTCGCCGTCTCCTGCAACACCTATTTCGAATGGGTCGGCGAGCGGCTTGGGTTCGACACGGTGCGCGCCTATGCGCAGAAGCTGGGCCTGGGTTCGCCCACCGGCGTCAACGTTGCGGGCGAGACCGCAGGCGTTATTCCCAGCCGCATTCCAAGCCTCGGCGTGGGCCACATGTCGTCGCACGCTCAGGGCGTCAAGACCTCGGCCATGCAGCTCGCCGTTCTCATGTCGGCCCTGGTGAACGGGGGCGTGATCAACGAGCCGCAGTTCGTGGGACCGCAGGGCGTCAAGGTGAAGGAGCGCTCGCGGCTCTCGGCGCCCCCCACCCTCGCGCTCCTCGCCCCGGGCCTCTTCTCGTCCGTCACCGAGGGAAGCGCGCAGCGCGCGTTCGACCCGGGTTTTGTCGCTTCCGGGAAAACCGGCTCGTGCTCGGGGGTGGGATGGTTCGCGTCGTCCCTCGGGTATCCGCGCTCGGAAATGGTGGTCGTGACCTTCGTGCGCGGGGGCAACGGAGCCGCTGCTTCCGCGGTGGCCGGAGAGTTCTACCGATCGCTCCTGGGAGTGCCGCCTCCCACGAGCCTGACCCTCGCGACCGCCGCGGGATCGCAGTAGCCGGGACAGTCTTTCGCCCGATGGCCCGGAGGCCACGGGGCGCGCGGCTTACCTGCGGTCGAGCCTCACCACGACCTTTCGGGCTTCGGGGTCGACGTTGATCTCGGTTTCCTCGGTGCGATAGCCCGGCCTCACCACCTCGACGCGGTGCCGGCCGTAGGGAAGCAGGACCTGCGACAACTGCGACGCTTTGCCGTGGAACTCGCCGTCGATGTAGACGGACGCGTCAGGAGGCAGGATATCGAAGAAAACTTCGCCACGACCGCTCTGCGGCATCCGGGCCTGCGGGCGGTCGTTGCTCTCGGAATCGACCTCTCGGCCCGGTTCCGGTCGGACCGCTTCCGGGCGGCTCGTCTCCGAACGCTCCCGCTCGGAGGCGCTCTCGCGGGCCGGGTCGGGACGGCGCTCGTACTCTTCGCCGATCGTCTCCTTGGTTTCTCCGGTGCCTTTCACGAGGTCCACGCGGAGCTTGAGCGTGTCGCCCCCGTTGGCGTAGACGAAAAACGTGTGCGAGGTGTATCCCTCGAGTTTGAAAGTGATGTCGTGACGGCCGGGTGAGACGTTCAGGCGCTGGAACATCCCGTCGAAGTCGTCCGCGATGCCCGCGTAGTAGCCGTCAACGTAGACCCGCGCCTTCGGCGGATCGACCAGGGTGCGGATCTGGGCGGCGCCACCGTCGCGGTAGGCGTAGCCGCCTCCGTAGGCGCGTCCCGGGTAGTAGCCGTAATAGTCCCCGTATCCATAGCCATAGCCGTAACCGTAACCGAGGCCCCAACCGTAGTTCGGGTAGCCGTAGCCCCAATAGGCGTAGGGGTTGTAGTAGGAGTACGGATACCCGTAGTACCCGCCGTAGTAGCCGCCATATCCGGAGCGGCCGTAGTCGTTGCCGTGCCGGTCACGGGTGCCGGAACCGGTACCCGGCCGAGGCCTGCGTGCGGCGGCCTCCGGGAAGTAGGCGCTGCCCGACGAACCACCCTGGCTGGACGCGCTTGCGCCCTGGGAGCCTCCGCCGCCCTGGGAACTCGAGCTTTGCGAACCCCCTCCTCCGGCATGTCCGGCGCCGGCGGAAGAACCGCCGCCGCCACCCCCACCACGAGGCACCGCGCGATCGTCGCCCTGCGAGAAGGCAGTAGCGGCGAGCAGGACCAGGGGCACCATTCCGATGACTTTGAGTGTCTTCATGGCATTAAAACCTCATCGGCAGGCTCTGAAGAGATCCCGCCGCCCTGAACCGAAGCAAACGGTATGCCCGGGGATGGCGCCCCGGAGCTCCCCCACGGGGGCTGAACTTGTCCCGCCCCGATGACAGGCAGGCAGAAGCGAGGACAGACGCTCACCGGACAAGGCTCACCGCGTCGCCGGGCCGGACGAGACCGGGGGTGAGGACCCGTGCGTAGAGGCGGCCCCGGCCGGGATGGATCTTCGCGGACAGTCGGGAGAAATCGCCGTCCGAGAACGATCCCGCGATGTTCTTGCAGGGGTGGGCGGGCTTCGTGATCTCGAGCCTCACGCCGCTTACCTCCAGCACTGCTCCGGGAAGCAGAAGGCCCCAGTCAAGGCCCGAGAGGGTGAGGTTTTCCCCCGTGGTTCCCCGATCGATGGGATGCCCCTCCCGCCGCAGGGTGTCGATCTGCTCCTGCGAAAAGAGGCACACCGCCCGATCCGGACCGCCGTGAAAGCGCAGATCGCGCTGGCGATCTCCCGCGAGCCCATTCACCGTGATTTCGACGGCGGATGAAACAGCCCACTTGGGCACGCCGCCCTTCGATATCTGGATCGACTCGACGTACCCGCGCACGCCCGGCCGCCGCTCATCTTTGTCGCTGTCTTTGTCCCTCTCCATGGGCGAACGTAAGATACCCCGCTCGGAACCAAAGCGCGGCACGTTCCGTATTCACACTGTTGGACGAAGGCAGGTCCCGTCCACGGTCCATGGGGTTTCCAAAGGTTTCTCCGGGAGACTGAAGCGCTGGCCGGCAATTTCTGGAGGATTCATGTCGAAGGGCAAGAAAATCGCGCTGTTCATCGGGGCGCTCGTGGTCATCGGCGGCGTGATCGCCGGCAGCGTCGCCCGGGCCAGCGGGAAGAAGGTCGAAGTCCAGACCGGCAAGGTGGGCAAGAAAGACCTGGTTTCGAAGGTCTCCGCCTCCGGCGAAATCCGGCCCAAGAAATTCGTGAACGTCTCGTCCGATGTCGCCGGCCGGATCGTCAAGCTGCTGATCAAGGAAGGGGACCGGGTGAAGCGCGGTCAGATCCTGGCCCGGATCGACTCCAAGCGCTACGAGGAGAGCTCCCGTCAGTCCGAGGCAAGCCTCGCGGCTTCGCGGTCCGATCTCGATCGCGCGCTCGCCGACCTGGAGTTGAGCCGCCAGTCTCTCGAGCGCCAGAAGAAGATGCACGCGGACAAGCTCGTGGCCGACCAGATCCTCGAGCAGGCCGAATCGGAATTCAAGATGAAGCAGGCCGCGGTGGAATCGCAGCGCAAGCGGATCACCCAGCAGGCGGCGATGGTCGCGACCACCCAGGACGATCTCGGCAAGACGGTGGTGATGGCGCCCATGGACGGCGTGGTCACGAGCCTGCAGAAGGAAGAAGGCGAGACCGTCATCGGAGCCCAGAGCTTCTCCCCCACCGTCATCTGCGTGGTCGCCGACCTCTCGGTGATGGAGGTCGAGATCCTGGTCGACGAAACCGACATCCGCAACCTCGCTCTCGGCCAGACGGCTGAAGTGCGGGTGGACGCGCTCGAGGGCTCGGTCATCAAGGGCGAGGTCACGGAGATCGGGTCTTCCGCCATTCCCCGGGGTGCGGCCGCCACCACGGGCTCCAACGTGAACAATTCGAATCAGGCGAAGGACTTCAAGGTCACGGTGACTCTCAAGGACCCGCCCGCCAGCCTGCGCCCGGGCCTGAACGCGACCGCCGACGTCATCACGGCGCGCCGCGAGGGCGTGACCGCGGCGCCCATCCAGGCCGTGGTGGTGCGCCAGGTGGACAAGGACGGCAAGGTGGTGGATCCCGCGATCGGCCAGACCGGTCCCGGCGAGGGCGGCCCCAGCGCCCCCGCGCGAGCCGCCAAGCTCGAGGAGAAGGAAGGCGTCTTCGTGGTCCTGAACGGCAAGGCTGTCTTCAAGGGTGTGAAGACCGGTATCGTGGGGGACACCGACATTGAGATCATCGAAGGAGTCAAGGACGGCGATGACATCGTGACCGGCTCCTATCGCACGCTGCGCACCCTCCGCAACGAGGCACAGATCAAGTTCGAGGACGCTTCCAAGAACAAGGCCGCCAAATGACGCAAGCGAGCGAAGCCTCATCGGTCATCCGGTGCGTCGACCTCTGGCGCACCTACCAGATGGGCGAGGAGACGATCCACGCCCTGCGCGGAGTCTCCTTCGAGATCCAGCCGAACGAGTATCTGGCCATCATGGGCCCCTCGGGGTCGGGCAAGTCGACCCTGATGAACCTCATCGGGTGCCTCGACACGCCCTCCAAGGGCGAGTACTACCTGCGGAATCAGCTCGTGTCCAAGATGAGCGACGACGCCCTCGCCGAAGTGCGAAACAAAGAGATCGGCTTCGTCTTCCAGACCTTCAACCTCCTCCCGCGCGCTTCCGCCCTCGAGAACGTCGAACTGCCCCTCGTCTACGCGGGTGTCTCGAAGAGCGAGCGCATGGATCGCGCCCGCCAGGCCCTCGAAAAGGTCGAACTGGGCAGCCGCATGAGCCACAAGCCCAACGAGCTGTCGGGCGGCCAGCGGCAGCGCGTGGCCATCGCCCGGGCCCTGGTCATGGGACCGGCGATCCTCCTCGCCGACGAGCCCACCGGCAACCTCGACTCGACCACCGGTGAAGAGATCATGCGGCTGTTCGAACGCCTGCACGCGTCCGGCAACACCATCATCCTCGTCACCCACGAGCGGGACATCGCCGAGCACGCGCATCGGGTCATCATGATCCGCGATGGCAAGATAGCGAGCGATGAACTGAGCCCGAAGAAGGCCTGAGGCCCGAAAGAGGCCTCGTCCCTTCGTCAAGGAGCGCCCTGATGCCGTTTCATGAAGCGATCGCGATCGCTGTCGCCTCCGTGAAGGCGAACAAGCTGAGGTCCGTTCTCACCATCCTCGGGGTGGTGATCGGCATCGCTTCCGTGATCGCGGTGGTGGCGATCACCGACGGCCTCGACCGTTACATGGCGGACAAGGTCCTCGCCCTTGGAACCAAGAGCTTCACCGTCCAGAAGTTCCCGGACATCATCGTCTCCTTCGACCAGTTCCGAGAGTTCAACAAGCGCAAGGACCTGGTCCTGCGCGACATCGACCTCATCAAGGAGGCCTGCACCTACTGCTCCGAGGTCGGAGGCCTGCTGGTCACGGGCCGGACCGTGAAGTACGGCTCGGTGAAGGACGAAGGCGTTCAGGTCATGGGCATTACCGAGAATTTCTCGAGAATCGGCGCAGTCCGCGATCTCATGGTGGGCCGGCACCTCATCAACGACGACATTGAATCGGCCCGACCGGTGGCGGTGATCGGCACCGACGTGGTGGATGCGCTCTTTCCCAATGCCGAGCCCATCGGCAAGGAGATCATCATCGACGGCAACCGTTTCCGGGTGGTCGGGGTCGGGGAGAAGAAGGGCAAGGTCTTCGGCCAGAGCCAGGACACCTTCGTCTGGGTCCCGATCACCGCGTTCCGGAAGGCGTTCGGGTCGCGGCGCTCGGTGACCATCCAGGTCGAGGCGCAGTCGATGGAGGTATTCGAGAAGGCCCAGGACCAGGCGAGGCTCGCGCTGCGCAGCCGCCGGCATCTCGCCTACACCGATCCCGACGACTTCAGCATCGAGACGGGCGAGAGCGTCATGGACCTGTGGAACAGCGCAACCCAGGGCATCTACGTGGTGACCCTCGTGGTCACCGGGATCAGCCTTCTCGTGGGCGGTGTGGTCGTCATGAACATCATGCTGGTCTCGGTCACCGAGCGCATCAAGGAGATCGGCGTGCGCAAGGCGCTGGGCGCGCGCCGCAGTGACATCCAGAAGCAGTTCATCGTCGAGTCCGTGCTGCTCACGGGCGCCGGCGGCATTCTGGGCGTGCTCGCGGCGTCGCTGTTTTCCCTGGTGGTTGGAAAGGTGATGTCGGGTTTTGTCGGCGATGAATTCTCGGCCCCGGTGCAACTGTGGGCGGTGGCGATCGCCGTGGTTTCCTCCACGGTGGTCGGCCTCGTGGCCGGGATCTATCCGGCGTCCCGGGCCGCCGCTCTCGACCCCGTGGTCGCCCTGAGGAGCGAATGAGCGTGGGCCGCCAGGGGTCGTTCCGGATCGCCATGTTCGGCTTCTTCGAGGCCATCAAGATGGGCCTCTCCTCGCTCGTCTCCTACAAGATGCGCGCCGCCCTCACCATCCTGGGCGTGGTGATGGGGATCATGACCGTGTCGGTGGTTTCCTCCATCATCGCGGGCCTCAACAATTCGCTCTCCTCGCAGCTCAACAAGCTGGGATCGGCCTTCATCCTGATCCGCCCCATTCAGCCCGGCGACAATCCTCCACCCGAAGAGCGAAGGCGGCGCAAGCTCCTGACCGACGACGAGGTCAAGGCCATTCGCGAGCTGTCCTACGTGGCCCAGATCAGCCCTCTCGAGTTCGTGCGCGCGGACATGATCAAGTACAAGGACCTCCGGGTGAACTCGGCCCAGGTGTTCGGAACCACTCCGGAATACGAGGGCGTTCACAACGTCTTCGTGGAACGCGGCCGCTTCTTCAACGAGAGCGAGACCTCGCGCTCCGCCCCCGTGGTGGTCATCGGGCCCGCGATCGTGGATGCCGTGTTTCCCGGGCTCGACCCCATCGACAAGGAACTGTCGATCGACGGGCGGAAATTCCGGGTCATCGGCGTCACCGAACGGCAGGGCAAGTTCCTGTTCGTCGACCGTGACAACTTCATCCTCGCGCCCCTCAAGAGCCTGCCTCCCGCGAACTTCATGGGCCTTCAGGGCTACGCGGCCGACGTCACCGCGGTTTCGCCCGAACGCCTCGCCCAGGCGGAGGAGCAGATCCGTGAGACCCTGCGGCGGAAGCGCCGGCTGAAGTTCTTCGCCAAGGACAACTTCGCCGTCTTCACCCAGGACGCGATCACCGACTTGTACAACCAGATCACGGGCGGCATCTACCTGGTGATGATCGCCATCTCCTCCATCGGCCTCGTGGTCGGCGGTGTCGGGGTCATGAACATCATGCTGGTTTCCGTCACGGAGAGGACGCGCGAGATCGGCATCCGCAAGGCGCTCGGGGCCAAGCGGCGCGACATTCTCTGGCAGTTCCTCACGGAGGCGATGACCTTGACCGGAGTCGGGGGCCTTCTCGGCATCGCCATCGGCGGCGGCTTCGCGGCCATCGTGAATGCCCTTTCGCCCTTCCCCGCCGCTTTCCAGCCCCAATGGGTGGGCGCGGCCTTCGTGTCGTCGCTCGCGGTGGGCTTGTTCTTCGGATTGTGGCCCGCGCTCAAGGCGGCGAAGCTCGACCCCATCGACGCCCTGAGATACGAGTAGATTCAGCCGCGAGGAGGCCCTCGTGACCGAAAACCCCGACATCCCCGAAGCGCCGCCCGCGGACTCCGGTTCGTTCCTCGGGAACCTGTTCAACCTCTACTTCGAGCCGAAGGAGACCTTCGCGAAGATCTTCGTCCGGCCCCGGGTGTGGATGGCCCTGCTTCTTCAGATCGCCATGGGCGTGCTCTTCACTTCCGTCTGGCTCCAGAAGATGGATGCGCGGGAGTTCATGAAGGCGCAGATGGAGCAGAACTCGAGAATCCAGCAGATGCCCGCCGAGCAGGTGGAACAGATCATCAACACCCAGGCGCGGTTCATGAGGACCTGGGGGCGCATCGGCCCCTTCTTCGTGCCGGTGATCATCGACCTGATCCTCGCGGGGATCTTCATGTTCATCTTCCGGTTCTTCATGGCCGCGGACGTCTCCTTCATGCAGTCGTTCGCCACCGTGGCATGGACCTTCGCGGCGCTCGGCCTCATACAAACCCCGATCATGCTGCTCGTCTTCTGGCTGAAGGGCGACTGGAACGTCGACCCCAACCAGATCATCCAGGCGAACCCGACCATCTTCTTCGAGGTCGGCAGCATTCCCCGCTGGATATGGAGCCTGCTCTCGAGCTTCGACCTCTTCTCCTTGTGGACTCTCTTCCTCTTCGCCACCGGTTTCGCGGTGGCGGGCAAGCGGGGTCTCAGTTCCGGGCTGTGGGGCGTCGGCATACCCTGGGTGATCTACCTCGGAGTGAAGGTCTCCTTCGTGCTGCTGTTCGGCTAGCCCCGCCGGCGATCCCGCCAAAGTAACCTTGCGGTTCCATGTGTGGAATCGCGGGTGTCGTCGAAGCGGAGGGGCCTCCTTCGCGCGACGTTCTGGAACGGATGGGGAAGGCCATCACCCATCGGGGGCCCGACGACGGCCGGGTGGACGTGTTCGGACGCGCCGGCTTCTCGTTTCGAAGACTCTCCATCATCGACCTCGCGGGCGGCGCCCAGCCCATCGCCAACGAGACCGGGCGGATCCACGTCATGTGCAACGGCGAGATCTACAACTATCTCGACCTGCGCCGCGAGCTCGAGTCGCTCGGCCATCGCTTCAAGACCCATTCCGACGTGGAGACCATCGTCCACGGCTACGAGCAGTGGGGCGACGACATTCCCAGGCACCTCCACGGCATGTTCGCCTTCGCCATCTGGGACGCGGACCGGCAGCGCCTTCTCCTGGGGCGCGATCGCCTGGGCAAGAAGCCCCTCGTCTACGCCGAATCGCAGGGGAGGATCACCTTCGGCAGCGAGTTCTCGGCCGTGCTCGCCGATCGGCGGGTATCGCGCGACGTGGACCGCAGGGCCATCCACGACTACCTGACCTACCAGTACGTTCCCGCCCCCGGCTCGGGATTCAAAGCCATCCGCAAACTCCCGCCCGCGCATGTCCTGGCGTTCGAAAACGGCGCCGCGAAGATCTCGCGATACTGGCAGCCGGTCTGCACACCGAGGCTCAACCTCACCATGGAGGACGCGGTGGCGGAGACGGAGCGCCGGCTCAAGGAGGCCGTGCGCAAGCGCCTGATGAGCGAAGTGCCCCTCGGGGCCTTTCTCTCGGGCGGCGTCGACTCATCGCTCATCGTGGCCCTCATGTCGGAGTTCACGAAGGTGAAGACCTTCTCCATCGGCTTCGAGGAGAGCGGCTTCAACGAGCTTCCTCACGCCCGCGCGGTGGCGGAGCGCTATGCCACCGATCATCGGGAGTTCGTGGTGCGTTCGAACGCAGCCGAGGTCCTGCCGAAGCTGGTGCGGCACTACGGCGAACCGTACGCTGATTCGTCGGCGCTGCCGTCCTATTACCTCGCCAAGCTCACCCGCGAGCACGTCACCGTGGCCCTGAACGGCGACGGGGGCGACGAGTTCTTCGCGGGCTACGACCGCTACCGGGCGCTCCCCTACTTCAAGCTCGCCCGCCTCCTCATGCCGTTCGGCCCGGCGGCCCGAGCCCTCGCCCAGTGGCGCGCCCTGCCCCTGCGCGCGCGCCGCGCGTTCGCGGGCGCGGGGCACAATCCGCGCCAGGGGTACGCGAGGCTCATGTCGTATTTCTCGCCGGAGGAAAAGAGCGCGATCTACACGGGCGCCATGCGGGCGGAGGTCAACGACATCGATTCGTACGGCTGGATGTACTCCTTCATGGACGAGTCGAAAGAGCCCCTGGGCGTGAGGCTCCTGCAGTACAGCGACGCCATGACCTACCTGCCCGGGGACATCCTGACCAAGGTGGACATCGCGACCATGGCGAACTCGCTCGAAGGCCGCTCGCCCCTGCTCGATCATGAGCTGGTGGAGTGGGCTCTGCGGATTCCGGAGAGCCTCTCGAGCGATCTCTCCGAGGGAAAACTCGTCCTCAAGACACTGGCCCGCAGACTGCTGCCCGCCTCGGTGATCGACCGGCCCAAGATGGGCTTCGCCATCCCCGTCGACACCTGGTTCAAGGGCGAGCTCCAGACCATGGCCCGCGACACCCTGCTGTCGCAGCGCGCGCGCGAACGGGACCTGTTCCAACCGGCGCAGGTGGAGCGACTGATCTCGGACCACGCAGCGGGCCGTGAGAGGCACGGATACAGGCTATGGGCGCTCCTCTGTCTCGAGTTGTGGTTCAAGGAGATGGTGGATCCGGCTTGACCATCGACCTCTTCGGCCTTCCCATCGACGGCCTGAATGTCCCGTCGTTTCTGGCCGGAGTGCGCATCGCCTTCGTGATCTTGGCCTTGCTGGGCGCGGGCATCGCGGCGAAAAGGCGCGATCCCCGGGGAGTCGGCCGGATCGTGCTGGCCGTCGGCATCGTCGGCCACGCTCTCGCCTGGTTCGCCACCATGTTCCCCCTTCCCAACGTCTATGGAGCGAACGGAAGCATGGACCGGGAGAATCATCTGGGCTGGGCGAACATGGTGGCGCTCGGCTTCTCTCCCCTGCGCACGTTCCAGGTGAATCACCTTCACTTCGAGCCCCTCTGGCCGCTCGTGACCGCCGCCGCTTCCGGCTTCGATCCCGCCCGCGTCCCCATGGTCTTCCAGTGGGCGCCCCTGATCGTGGGAATTCTCGTGTTGCTTTCGATCCGATATGTCTGGGCAAGCCCGGGCTCGGGGGGAGGGAGCGCGGTGGAAGCGTCATTCGCGGCGATGGGCGCGCTCCTGCTCATGGCCGTACCCGGGGACTTCGCGGGCCCCTTCCGGAATCCCTGGGCGCTCACGTTTCTCCTGAAACCCAATCACGCCCTCGGACTCGCCCTGGCGCCGCTCGCCGCCCTCGCGCTCTCGCGGGCGCATGACTGGAAGTCGCGACTCTTCGCGGGTTTCATCCTGCAGCTCGTGGGATGGGCGTTCGTGATTCACATGGCCTTGATGGTCGCCGGTTTCGCGGTCTTCGTCGCCTTGTCGTTCGTCACGGGCTCGGGGGACCGGAGGAAGGACCTGCTCGACGTGGGAACCGCGGTCGGCGTCAATCTCGCCCTCGTGAGTCCGTACCTGGTCATGCTCCTCGCCGCCTACCCCATGTTCGACGGCACCGGCATTCACACCGTCTCTCCATACGCGGAACGCGCCCTCGAGGCGCCCCTGCGACTCGGCGTGCTCCTGGCGCTCGGCGCGTATGCGGCGTGGCGCGAGTACCACGAGGGCTCCCGCCTCCGGCGAATCCTCGCCGCCCAGTGGCTGGCCGCGCAGATCGTGGGGTTCGGCTTTCCACTACTGGGCCTCTTCGGCCAGGCCCGTGAGCAGGACGAGGCCTTCTACTGGTGCCGGTTCTGGACGGGAGCGTTCGCCGCGGCCGGAGCGTTTCGCCTCGTGCAGCGGCTGGGGAACGTGTTCCAGTCCCCGGCGCCCCAGGTCGGTCGAGCCGCCGCCGCCGCGGTGCTGCTTCTCCTGCCTTCGTTGGTCCCGGCCTGGTGGGACCCCGCGCGCATGGATCAGTATTTCGTGGCGTCCCGCGAACCCCTGCCGGACTGGATTTCCGAACCCATGCGCTTCGTCAGGGAGCAGACGGAAACGGACGCGGTCTTCGCGGGCGAGCGCGACTACGCCCGCTGGATCGCCGCGTACGGCGGACGACGCGTGCTCCTGGCCGCCTCGCTGAATGCGCCCGCGGACGGGTCGCATCGCGAGACGGTGATGGTGGCCATTCTTGCGAACGACCCGCAGTCTCTTGTGCGGGAGGCCTTCGATCGATACCGCGTCCGGTACGTGCTCGTCACATCGGCCGGGGGCTTTGGCGACCCGGACCGCGGCATCGACAGCCTTTCCGCGAATCCGCGCCTGAGCCCCGTCTACGATCGTTCCTTCGCCGAAAGGCGAGTGACGATCTTCCGGCTGCTGCCCGGGGACGAGGCTCGGGGTGTCGAAGGTTCGCGACCATGAGCGCGCTTCAGGACCTTTCCTCCCCGGAGTTCGTTCCCATCCTGCGCATCGTGCTTTTCGGGCTGGGCCTCCTTGCGGCAGCGGCGTGGAACCGGGCGCGTCCAGCCCTCGCCGTCTCCACCCTGGGGGTCGGCGGCCTCATAGGGCTGCTCTACTGGCTGTTGCAGATCTCTCCGCCCTTCGGCCTCGGATCAGACCGTGCGCTTGCCGCCATCTGGGCGCAGACGGGAGTCAACGCCGCGCTTGGGAGCGCGGACAGGGGATTCGTCTGGGGCACCGCCCCCGCCTGGTCGGTGCCATCGACCCTCACCGCGCTCGGCGTGCCCGTCGAAGCGGTTTTTCACCTGCCGCTCTTTGAGCCGGTGCTGCTGCTCGCGCTGTTCATGACCTTCCCGTTTCTCGTCTTCCGAAGTCGGATGACGGCGGCTCTTGCATCGGGTCTCGTGGTGGG
>JAIBCN010000144.1 GCA_019694155.1 Vicinamibacteria bacterium
GCACGCGATGGACGAAGCCGAGTTTCGAAGCCACATACCCCGCATTCGCCGCCACCAGCAGGGTCGCGAGGGCGAGAGCCATCCGCACGTCGCGACCGCTGATCTTCATCCGACCGAGAGCTTAGCCCGCGTGGCGGATAGCAGAGGACCGCGCTTGGATTGGGCCCGCGCCGCGGGGGGCGCCAGCTCACGTCATTGCGAGGAGCCAATCCGGCTTGTGGGGCGACGAAGCAACCTCTCACCTCTACCAAGCCCACGTAGGTTCGCGGGCCCGCAGGCTTGATTGTTGTGAGAGGTTGCTTCGTCGCGGTTCAGGAACGGACTGGCTCCTCGCAATGACGTGAGTTTCTGTGTTTTGCATCCCGGGACAAAGCCTGGTTGCGTCGCAATGGTCCTTACTCCGTCCTTAGCGCGACCAGCGGATCGACGCGCGTGGCTCGCCGTGCCGGGACCCAGCAGGCGGCGAGGGCCACCGCCATGAGGAGAAGGGGGACGATGGAGAACGTGGGCGGGTCGGCGGTGCTCGTCTGGAAGAGCAGACCGGCCATGGTGCGCGCGAGGCCGAAGGCGGCCACGAGGCCGAGGGTCACGCCGATGAGGGACATGCGCACGCCGAAGCGAAGGACCATGCGCGAGATGTCGTCGCGCTTCGCGCCCAGGGCCATGCGGATGCCGATCTCCTGGGTGCGCAGGGTGACCGCGTAGGACATCACACCATAGATGCCGATGGCGGCGAGCAGCAGGGCGACTGCGGAAAACACGCTGATCAGCAGGACCGCGAGCCGGCGCGGCGCCATCTGCGTCGCCACCACTTCGTTCAACGTGCGCACCGCATAGATCGGAAGCGCGGGATCGAGGCTCCGTACCGCCTCGCGCACTCCCGGGGTGAGACTCGCCGGGTCGCCAGCGGTTTCCACGACGATGGTCGGACTGCTCGCGGGACGCTGATAGAAGGAAAGGTAGATCTCCACTCGGGACGGCTGATCGACCCCGTAGTTCTTGACGTGGCCGACCACGCCCACCACCTGCATCCACGGGGTCATGGGGTCGTTGAGATTCCCGAACTTCACCCGCTTTCCGATGGCGCTCTCGCCCGGCCAGTAGGTCTTCGCGAAGGTCTCGTCGATGACGCAAATGGGCGGCGTGTCCGCGCGGTCCGTGGCCTCGACCGTGCGGCCCTCGATCACGCGCAGTCCCATGGTCTTGAAGTAGTCGGGAGTCACGCGGGTGACATCGGTGGACGGCCGCTGGCCGGGAGGCGGCTCGGGACGGCCCTCGATGTTGAATGAGTTCTGATTGCCTCCGAGGAGGGGGAAAGTGAGAGCCGCCGAACGCACCCCGGGCGTAGCCTTGAGCTTCTCCAGCAGTTGCTCGACAAGCGCGACTTTCGTCTCAGGCTGGGCGTACCGTGAATCCGGCATGGGGATGTTGACGGCGAGGACGCCCGCGGTGCGGACGCCGGCGTCGGCCTCGATCACCCGGAAGAAGCTGCGGAGCAGAAGACCGGCGCCCACCAGCAGCACGAGGGCGAGAGAGATCTCGGCGACCACGAGCGTGTTGCGCAGGCGGTGCTGGCCCGGGGTCGCGGTGCCCCTTCCGTTCTCCTTGAGCGTCTCGTTCATGTCGGCGCTCGAGACTTTCCACGCGGGCGCCATCCCGAACACGAGGCCGGTCACCACCGCGACCACCGCGGTGAAGACGAGCACCGAGCCGTCGACGCCGATCTCGTCGGCGCGCGGGACATTGGCGGGAAGACTCGCGACCAGGCCGCGCACGCCCGCGTACCCGAGGGCAATGCCCACGAGGCCGCCGAGCGACGAGAGCAGGACGCTCTCGGTGAGAAGCTGACGGATCAGGCGCGTGCGGTTGCCGCCCACCGCCATGCGCAGGGCCATCTCCTTCTGGCGATCGGCGGCGCGTGAGAGCAGCAGGTTCGCCACGTTGGCGCACGCGATGAGCAGCACCAGGACCACCGCGCCCAGAAGCAGAAGAAGCGCGGGCCTCAGGTCGCCGACCACGGCATTCAGCATTGGCTCCACGGTCATGCTCTGCCGGGCGTTCGACATGGGGTGCTCGTCCACGAGCTGCTTCGCAACGGCCTTCACGTCGGCTCGCGCCTGCTCCACGGTGACGCCCTTCTTCATGCGTCCGACCACGTAGATCCCGGGGTGGTTGCCGCGCTGGTTCTCACCGCCGATCTTGTCCTCCAGGAAGAGGAGCGGGGTAAAAGCGTCGGTGGTCTTCCACGAGGTGTGGAACGAGCCCGGCATCACGCCGATCACGTTGAAACTCTCGCCGCTCAGGGTGAGTGTCTTGCCCACGATGTTCGGGTCGCGCCCGAACCGCCTCTCCCAGAATCCCTCGCCCAGGAGGATCACCCGCGGGGCGCCGGGTTTGTCTTCATCCGGCGTGAACGCGCGTCCGAGGATCGGCGTCTTCTGCAGGGTATCGAACATCCCCGCCGTCACCTGGCGGACGTTGACCCGCTCGGCCTCCGGGCCCGAGCCGGTGAGGACGAAGCTGGTGCTGTTGGATCCGAAGACCGAATCGAACACGTGGTTCCGGTCGCGGAGATCTTTGAAGTTCGCCACCGAGAAGCTCATCTGGGG
>JAIBCN010000231.1 GCA_019694155.1 Vicinamibacteria bacterium
GAACCCTGAACATGTCGTCCCTGGGCGAGGCGCTCGACCCTTCTCTCAAGCCGCCGGTCAGGGCTCTCTACGTGTACAACTCCAACCCCGCCGCGGTCGCCCCCGACCAGAACGACGTGCGTCGCGGCCTCGCGCGGGAGGATCTCTTCGTGGCCGTCCACGAGCTCTTCCGCACCGACACTGTGGACTGGGCGGACATCGTCCTGCCCGCGACCACCGTCCTCGAACACACCGACATCCTGAAGTCGTATGGTCATCTCCATCTCGCGATCAACCGGCCCGCGATCAAACCGCTTGGCGAGTGCCGGTCGAACACCGAGGTCTTCCGAGAGCTCTCACGCCACATGGGACTCACCGATCCGCGCCTGTTCGAAAACGACGAGGCCTTGATGGAGCAGGCTTTCGACTGGTCCCATCCGCGGCTTGCGGGGATCTCCATCGAGCGCCTGAATCGCGAAACCTCCGTTCGGCTGAATGTCCCGGCGGAGTGGGCGCCTTTCGCGGAGGGCGGCTTCCCCACGGCCTCCGGGAAGTGCGAGTTCTATTCGGAAGCGGAAAAAGCGGCGGGCCGCGATCCCCTGCCCCACTACGTGCCGCCCCGCGAAGGTCCGGTGAGCAACCCTGCGCTCGCAAAGACCTACCCGCTCGCCTTCATTTCGCCGCCCGCGCATCACTTCCTGAATTCCACCTTCTCCGCCCAGCCGGTCTTCGTGCGGCGCGAAGGGGGAGAGCCGGCGCTCACCATTCACCCCGATGACGCGGCGGCTCGCGGCATCACGGAAGGCCAGCTGGTCCGCACCTTCAACGGGCGCGGCGAGTTCCTCGCGAAGGCCCGGGTCTCGGATGACGCGCGCAAGGGCGTGGTGGTCGGACTGTCCGTGTGGTGGGCGAAGCTCTGCCCGGGCGGCCGCAACGCCAACGCGGTGACCGGGCAGGCCCTCACCGACCTCGGCGGCGGGGCCACGTTCTACGACGTGCTCGTGGACGTGGCCCGGGCCTGATGCGAGTCAGGCTTCTCTACGCGGCGTCCGAGCACGACGCCGACATCCTCTATCCCACCGGTTTCTTCGCCCCCGATCCGTTCCTCTGCCTGATCACGGGATCGCGCACCATCCTCGTGATGAGCGACCTCGAAACGGACCGCGCGAAGCGGGAGTCGAAGGCCACCGAGGTCTGGTCGTGGACGCGGATGGCGAAGCGGGCCGGCGTGGGCGCGCCGCCGCCAAAGACGGAGCACGTCATTGCCGCCTGCCTGAAGCGCCTCGGCACGAGGAGCGCGGAGGTGCCGGGGTCCTTTCCCCTGGGTCTTGCCCGCCGGCTCGAAGCCCTGAACATCCGGATCAGGGTGGCGCAAGACCCCTTCTGGCCGGAACGGGAAATCAAGACACGGGACGAGGTCAGGAAGATCGAGACATCGCTCCGCGCCGCCGAGGCGGGCCTCCTGGCCGGGATCGAGGCGCTCAAGTCGACGAAGATCGGCCGGGACGGATGGCTGCGGCTTGGAGGATCGAAGTTCACCTCGGAGGACCTGCGGGGCGTCATCGACACCACCATCCTGAAACTCGGGGGCATCCCGGTGCGAACCATCTGCGCGGGCGGCGACCAGGCCATAGACCCCCACGAGATCGGGCATGGTCCGCTGCGCGCGCATTCGCCCATCGTGATGGACATCTTTCCCCGTTCCCAGTCGACCGGGTACTTCGGCGACCTCACGCGAACCGTGGTGCGGGGCCGGGCCGGCGAAAAGCTGAAAGAGGTCTACGCGCTCGTCGAGGAGGGCGTGCTCCTGGGACACGGGTCGATCCGCGACGGCGCCGACGGGCGGAAGATCCACGCGGACATCCTCGCCCTCTTCGAGGCCAGGGGATTCAGGACGGGCGAGAAGAACGGCCGGATGCAGGGCTTCTTCCACGGGACCGGCCACGGCCTCGGCCTCGAGATCCACGAGGCGCCGTCGATCTCCAAACGGGGCACGCTGCTTCGCGCCGGTCACGTGGTCACGGTGGAGCCGGGTCTTTACTACCTCGGGATCGGCGGCGTGCGGATCGAGGATGTGGCTCTCGTGACGAAGACCGGTTCGAGAAACCTCACCCGCGTTCCGCGGGTTCTCGAGATCTGACCGCTCAGCGGTCCGGGACCCAGTAGCCGGTCCGGGTGCGCACGTCCCCTTTCTTCCCGCGCAGCTTCAGTTCGATCCGGTGCCAGCCGGGGCGCTTCACGTTCTCGGGGGTGTAGCGCAGGACATATCTCTTGCCCATGGCCTCCGCAATGGCTGCGAAGGCGGTCTTCAACCGTTCCAGCGATTCCGCCTCCCAGTACCTTCCCCCCGTGAGTTCGGCGATCTGGCGCAGCCCCCACGGGCCCTCGAAGTCGAGGGCGGTGGGCGACTCCACGGGAACGCTCCGGATGCCGATCTCCATGGTCTCGCCGGGCGCGGTCAGGTTCGGAGGCTTGAGGCCGACCACATGGATCACGGCGTTGGATCGTTCCGCGATTTTCTGAATCTGACGCCAGTCGAGCCAGCTCGAGTTGTCCGCCCCATCCGTGAACAACACGACCAGGGAGCGGCTCCGTGTCGAAGGAAGGGTCAGCGCCGCGTACAGAGCGT
>JAIBCN010000224.1 GCA_019694155.1 Vicinamibacteria bacterium
CGCGCCACGACCTCAGGTCGCTCCATCCGAAGTCCAGACGAGGGGCGAGAGTCTCCGCGTAGAGCGCGCGGTCGGGCGCCCCGGGCGCGACCGCCTTCACGAGGCTGACTCCTGGAATCGAAGCGCCGGCGACAGCCGTGGCCTCGGTGACGGTGGCGGCGATATCGGTCAGGCCCACCACGGCCCGGCTCCGCTTCCCCGCGTCGAACCCCGGGCCGCGCACCAGAAGGGGGACATGGAGCGTCGTGTCGTAGATGAAAAGGCTGTGGCTCCATTCGCCGTGCTCGCCAAACGCCTCGCCGTGATCCGAGGTCGCGATCACCATCCCGCGCGCCGGGCGCGCGTCCCACGCCGCGATCAGCGTCGCGAGCGCGGCATCCGTAGCGGCGATTTCGTCGCGGTAAGGGTCGTCGGTGCGAAACTCGGGAGGGGGCTCGTACGGAGCATGGGGATCGAACAGGTGAACCCACAGGAAGACCGGGCCGGGGGTGGTGTTCAACCAGGCGAGGGCCGCGGCGACCACGTCCGGCGCGCGGCGTTCGGCAAAGTCGTAGTTGACTCCCGAGGCCTTCGTCATCACATCGTCGTACACGTCGAAACCGCGTCCCAGGCCAAACCGGCGGGAGAGCGGGAAGCCGCCGACGAACGCCGCCGTGCTTCGACCCGAGGCCTTGAGCGTCTCGGCCAGCGTGGGCGATCCCGGACCAAGAGCGAAGGCGCCGTTGCCGCGTACGCCGTGCGCAGGCGGAAGCAGGCCGGTCATCATCGACACGTGGGCCGGGAGGGTGATGGGCGCCGGTGTGTAGGCGCGCTCGAAGACGACTCCGTCGCGGGCCAGCCGGTCGAGCGTCGGAGTTCTCGCTTTCGAGTCCCCGTAGGCCCCCACGCGATCGGCCCGAAGGGTATCGATGGTGACGAGGAGAACGGAGAGCGGCGCCTCGGGCCTTGGAGCGGTCGCGCAGGCGCACAAAAGCGCGGCCGCGAACAGGGGGAGGGACTTCGCCACAGAGGGCGAAGTCTAGTGTCCTACTCCCTACTCATCGCGTAGCGCGACGGTCGGCTCCACGCGCGCCGCGCGCTTCGCCGGAACGAGGCTCGCAAGCAGGACCGCGGCGAGAAGGGCGAAAGGCGCCGCGGCGAACGTCACCGGATCCAGCGCGGGAATGCCGAAGACGAGGCCCGCCATCGCTCGCGCCATGAGGATCGACACGATGAGACCGGCCACGAGCCCCGCCGTGGCCGGTCCGAGGGATTGAGCCAGGACCAGGCGCGCGATGGAAGACGCCCGGGCGCCGAGAGCCATGCGAACGCCGATCTCCTGCGTTCTCTGAGCCACCGTGGCGCTCACCACCCCATAGACGCCGATGAGAGCCAGAAGCATGGCGAGTCCGGCGAAGAGCGAGAGGAGCAGGGTCTGAAAACGCCGCGGCGAGAGGGCGCCGTCGATGGTCTCGGAGAGCGTTCGCACATTCATGAGGGGCTGCTCGGGATCGATCGCCCACACCGCTGTCTGGAGCGGCCTCACAACCGCCTGCGGGTCACCGAGCGTCCGGATGGCGAGGTCGGCCAGCCGCACCGGATACAGGCCCGTCTGCGCGGCGGCGAGGTATGCCTGAGGTTCGATGTTCGCGTTCTTGCCCTCCCGGCGGATATCCGAGACCACCCCTACGATGGTGACCCAGGGGCGGTCGGGGCCTCGACGGAATCGCTGCCCCAGCGGTTCTCCTTTAAGGAGAGAACGGGCGAAGCGCTCATTCACGACCGCCACCGGAGGCGAGTCCTTGACGTCGGAGGCTTCGAACGCCCGGCCGCGCAGGACGGAGATCCCGAGAGCCTGGAAGTAGTCGCCCCCAATCGCCTGGAAGGCGACGTCGTGCGGCGTGGCGGAGGCTTCGCGGTCGAGGAGAATGCCGCTCACCCAGCCTCCTCGCAGAGGAAAGCGATTGGCGAAGCCGACCGCCTCGACTCCGGGAAGGGCGCGGGCCCTCTCGGCGAGCGCCTCGAAGAACGCGAAGCGCTCGTCGCCGTCGCGATAGCGGCCATCGGGCAGGGGAAGACTCGCCACCAGCACGCGCTCGGTCTCGAATCCGAGATCGACGCCCCGAAGCAGGGCGAGCGAGCGAAGGAGCAGGGTGGCGCCCACGAGTGGAAGGACCGCGAGTCCGATCTCGAGCGCGACCAGCGCCGCCCGGCGGTTCCTCGAGCCACGACCGAGGAGGGCGCGCGAGCCCGCGCGCAGTGCATCGCCGGCTCGCGCCCTCGACACGCGGAGTGCCGGGATGACGCCGAAGAGCCCCGCTCCCATGATGGAGAAAAGCGAAGCGAGCGCGACGGCGCTGCCCTCGACCGCGATCTCCTCCAGACGCGGTGTGCGCGGAGGCGCCACGGAAACGAGGACCGCCTTGAGCGCGTTCGCCAACAGGAGTCCCGCGATGCAGCCCGATACGGCGAGCAGAAGGCTCCGCGCCAGCGACTCGCGCACCACCCGTCCCTGGGAGGCGCCAAGCGCCACGCGCACCGCGACGTCCCGACCCTCCTCCACCGCCCGTGCGGCAAGGAGGCTCGCCACGTTCACGCACGCAATGAGGAAGATGAGGCCCGAGGCGGCGAAGAGCAGAAACATCGGCGTCTTGAGCGGTCCGGCGATCACATCCTGGGCCGCTCGAACCTCGGCTCGGGCCATCGGTACCTTTCCCGCCTCGGTTCGGGCGACCCTCGCCGCGACTTCGGCCAGGGCGGCGTTGGCCTGACCGAGGCTCACCCCCGGCTGGAGCCGTCCCACCACATCGAGAATGTGCTCACCGCGGTTCGTGCGAATCTCCGGAGGAATCACGTCGGGGATGAAGTACTCGATGGGTCCGAAGGCCTGCAGATCCTCCGGGGTCCGGAAGTCCCTGGGCATCACCCCGACGATTCGGTAAGGGCGGCCATCCATGAGGAGAGACCTCCCCAGGACCTTCGGGTCGGCCTCGAATCGCCGCTCGAAGAGGCGATGACTGAGAATGACCACACCTTCCCCGCCCGGTTCGTCCTCGCTTTCCGCGAAGGCTCGCCCGAGCCGCGGGAGAACACCCAGGACGGTGAAGTACCCGGGCTCGATGGCGAGGCCGGTCAGGCGCTCGGGGGATCCGGTGAACGAGACATTCCGGCCATCCCGCTCCGACGCAGCCAGACCGGAGAAGACATCAGTGAGCGCTTTGAAATCGTCGAGATCCCTCGGCGACACCGCGCCCAGGCCGGTCGAATGGGGCCCCTCCGACTGCGTGAGGTCGACCAGGCGATCGGCCTCGGGGTAGGGCAGCGGTCTGAGGACGATGGCGTCGACGAAGCTGAAGATGGCGGCATTCGCCCCGATGCCCAGGGCCAGAGCCGCGACTGCGAGGGCGGTGGAACCGGGGCGACGGCGCAGACTGCGCCAGGCAAGACGAAGGTCGTTGGCGATCATGGGATTCTCCTGCGCGAGGCACGCCCACGAGGTCGCGGGGTACCGAAACGGCTGGCTGATTCAAGTGGTGTGCCAGCCGATCGAAGGGGCTTGAGGCCGTAACCGCCCCATTGCCGGAGCGGACCGAGCGCCCGGGGAGCCAGAGCTTCCCGCCGATGAACGGCCATTGTTCGATTGCGGACACGGCCGCAGAGTCGACCAGGCAGACAAAGTCGTGTTCCTCGACATTAGTTGAAAGAGTTTTGATTTTGAAATACAGTTATTAGTAGTTAATTTGTCTCAATTAATTCTTAACTGAATGGAGTTAAACAGTGTCTAGCCCCATCAACGGCGCCGATACCGCCTGGATGCTCATCTCCACCGCCCTCGTCCTCCTGATGACACCGGCCCTGGGCTTCTTCTACGGGGGCCTCGTCCGGGGCAAGAACGCGCTCAACACCATGATGATGAGCGTCTCCGCCCTCGGCTTCGTGGGTCTCGCCTGGGCGCTTGTCGGCTACTCCCTCGCCTTCGCTCCCGGCTCCGGCTTCGCGGGGGGCCTGTCGCAAATCGCGCTCGCGGGCGTCGGCGTGGAAGCGCAAGGATCGATCCCCCACGTCCTCTTCATGGCCTACCAGGGCACCTTCGCGATCATCACGGCCGCCCTCATCTCGGGCGCCATCGCGGAGAGAATGCGCTTCTCCGCGTACCTCATCTTCATCACGCTGTGGAGCGTCGTCGTCTACGCGCCGGTAGCGCACTGGGTCTGGGGCGGGGGCTTCCTGAGCAGCATGGGCGCGCTTGACTTCGCGGGCGGCACGGTCGTCCATGTGAATGCCGCGGTGGCCGCCCTCGTCGCCGCGATCATGATGGGGGCCCGCAAGGACTATGCGCGGCAGGCGATCCTGCCGCACAACGTCCCCTTCACCCTCCTCGGAGCCGGCCTCCTGTGGTTCGGCTGGTTCGGGTTCAACGCGGGCAGCGCTCTTGGCGCCAACACGGGCGCCGCTCTCGCGTTCGCGAACACGCTTCTCGCCCCGACCGCCACCCTGGTGGTATGGACGCTTCTCGACCTGCGCCGCACGAAGAAGGTGACGGCGGTGGGAGCCGCCACGGCGATCGTGGTGGGTCTCGTCGCGGTCACACCGGCGGCGGGCCTGGTGAGTCCGGCCTCCGCCATCGTCCTGGGCGCGATCGCGGCGCTCCCGAGCTATTTCGGCCTTCTCTGGCGCGCGCGCACCCGGCTCGACGACTCTCTCGACGTGGTCGCGGCCCACGGCCTGGGCGGAACGGTGGGCGCGCTCCTCACCGGCCTGCTCGCGGAGAAGTCGTGGGGCTCCCCGACCGACGGCCTGCTCTTCGGAAACCCGCGGCAGCTCGGAATCCAGGCGATGGCGATCCTCGTCGTCGCGGCCTACAGCGCGGGCGCGTCATGGGCGCTGCTCAGGCTCGTCAATGCGATCGCCCCGCTCCGCGTCTCGAAACGCGATGAGGGGCTCGGCCTCGACGTGAGCCAGCATGGCGAGGAGGCCTACGTGCGCGGAGAGGGCGCGCTTCTCATCCTTCGAGACGCATTGCCGACCGCAGCACCCGCTCCCCTCGCCGCCGCCGCCACCGTGGGCGCGGCCGGGAGCCGGTCATGAAGCTGGTGGTGGCGGTGGTGCGGCCCGACAAGCTGGGCGATGTTCTGGAGGCGCTCTTCCGCGCGGAAGTGCGCGGCCTGACCATCGGGCGGATCCAGGGGCACGGAGGCGAGACGGAGCACGTGGAGACCTACCGGGGCACCACCGTGCGGATGGAGCTCTCGGAGAAGGTCCGCATCGAGATCGGAGTCAGCGATCATTTCGTGGAACCCACTGTGCGGGCCATCCTGTCCTCCGCGCGCACGGGCGAGGTGGGCGACGGGAAGATCTTCGTGCTCCCCGTCGAGAAGGTCTACCGGATCCGCACGGGGGAGGAGGACCAGAGCGCCGTGACTCCGCTCTTCCCCGCCCCCGAAGAAACCTAGCTCTGGCCGGGAATGGCGTGGAGGTACTTGTCCTTCACCGCGTCGAAAACGCGCAGAACCTCGGAGACCGTCTTCGGCACGTAGTCGGACTTCATGTACACCCAGCCGGTCTCGCGGTAGAGCTTCCGGCCGCGCAGCCGGGAGTAGGCGAGACGGCCGGCCTTCACGTCCTTGGCCGCCGCCGCGAAGGGGATGATGCTGACGCCCAGTCCGTGACTCACCATGGCCTTGATGATCTCGACGTTCTCCGTCTCCATGGCGACGCGAACCGCCACCTTCTCCTCCAGGAAGAACTCGTCGAGCACGCGGCGGGTGTTGGACCCCGCCTCGTACAGGATGAGAGGGTGGTTCCCGAGGTCCTCGGGCGCCACCGGTCGCTTCCTGGAGAGGGGGTGCCCGGGAGCCGTCACCACCACCATTTCCTCACGGAGCGCCGGCCGGACCTGCAGGTCGTCGCCCACGATAGGCAGGGTCAGCAGGGCAAGGTCGAGCTCGTGGCGGCGCAGGCTGTCGAGAACCGCGGAGCTCGGCGCATTGATCACGGTGATCTCCACCTTGGGGTAGAGAGCGCGGAACCGCTTGAGAACCGGGGGCAGGATGTACATGCACACGGTCATGCCGCCGGCGAGGCTCAAGGAGCCGCGATGCAGGGTGCGCGTCTCGGAGATCTGCGACACCGTCTCCTGCAGCTCTCGCTGGACCCGGTGAACGGTCTTGAGGAGCAGGTCGCCCGAAGCAGTGAGGGCGACACGCTTCTGCCCGCGGTGGAGCACAACGCTTCCGAGCTCCTCCTCGAGCAGCTTGATCTGGCGGGAGATCGCGGACTGCGTGACGTGGACGCGGCGGGCCGCCCGCGTGAAGGTGCCCTCCTCGGCCACCGCCCGAAACATCTCGAGTTGACGCAGGTCCATCGCCTATCTCCAAATCCGATGACGTCGATTCTTTCCATGCTTCCCTGAGTCATTCTCAGGGCGCATAACACTTATCCTAACATTCTATTTTACACATAGGCGAGGCGATTGCTAAACCGCAGTCACCATGACCGCCGCCCCTCCGGCCCCGTTTCGCGCCTTCGCCGGCGCCGGGCACGACGCCTGCGGCACGGGCTTTCTCGCTGATCGCACCGGCCGGCCGCGCGGCGACATCCTGCCCCTCGCCCTCACCGCCCTCGGGCGGATGGAGCATCGGGGCGGCCTGGGTGCGGACGGAGAGACGGGCGACGGCGCAGGGATCCTGACCGCGATCCCGTGGGCCATCCTGGCCGCGGATCCGGCCTGCGGCATCGACCCCGCCCCTGCGGCGCATCGGTTCGGCGTGGGCAGCGTGTTTCTTCCCCAAAATGCCGCGGAACGCGGGCACGGCGTCCGGCTCGTGGAAAGGGGCCTGGCCCTGGCGGGCCTCAGTGCCATCGCGTGGCGGGAGGTGCCGGTCAACGACGCCGTCCTCGGCCGCTTCGGCCGGGCCAGCCGGCCGGGGCTCGCGCACGTCATCGTGGCCCGGCCCGAAGGTCTCGATGCCGAGTCCTTCGAGCACCGCCTCTTCCTCGCGCGGCGGGAGGCCGCGGCCCTCGCCCGCTCCGCGGGACTACCCGACCTGTACCTGGCGTCGCTCAGCCACCGGACCATCGTCTACAAGGCTCTTCTTCGCGCCTCTCAGCTTCGCGAGTTCTACGACGACCTGAGGAACCCCGCGTTCGCGACGCCCTTCGCGGTCTTCCACAATCGCTTCAGCACGAACACCCATCCTTCCTGGCCGCGAACTCAGCCCTTCCGCCAGCTCGCCCACAACGGCGAGATCAACACCATCGACGGCAACCGGCGCTGGATGGAAGCCCGCGGCATCCAGGGAGCGGGAAGGGCACTCGGCTTGAGCCCGTCCGCCGCCTCGCCGCTCCTGGCGCCGGACGAAAGCGATTCGGCGAGCCTCGACGAGGCGCTGCGCCTGCTCATGACGGCCGGCCGACCGACGTTCGAGGCCCTGCGAATACTGGTGCCTCCCGCGTGGGAGAACGACGCCTCGATGTCCTTGGCGACGCGCGCCTTCTACGATCTGGCCTCGCGCGCCATGGAGCCATGGGACGGCCCCGCCCTCGTCGCCTTCACCGATGGCCGGGTGGTGGGAGCCGCCCTCGACCGCAACGGTCTTCGTCCGGCCCGTACGGTGATCACCGTGGACAAACTCGTCATGGTGGCGTCGGAGGCCGGCGTGCTCGATGTGCCGGAGGAACGAATCGCCGAACGATCCCGTCTCGGGCCCGGCGACTTTCTCGGCGTGGACCTCGAGAAGGGCGAGCTCGTCGACCGCGAAGCCCTCGATCAACGGCTCGGGTTCTCCTCCGCCGGCCTTCGGCCCGCCGCGACGGATGTGGCCGGCGTCGTCGAAGGTGCGGGCATCGAGTTCGGGCAACCGCGCCGGACGGAGGTTCGGGCTCTCTCCGCCTTCGGATACACGCGCGAGGAACTCCAGTTCGTGATCGGACCCATGGCGAGAGACGGCGTCGACCCCATCGGTTCGATGGGCGACGACATCCCGCTCGCCTGCCTCTCCGAGAAGCCGCGCCTGCTCTTCTCCTTCTTCAAGCAGCGCTTCGCCCAGGTGACGAATCCTCCCATCGATCCGCTGCGCGAGCAGGTGGCCATGTCGCTGCGAACCTGGCTCGGGCCCGCCCCCAACCTCGGCGCCGCCGGGCCGCCCCCTGAAGGGATCAACCTGAGAAGCCCCGTCCTCACCGAGGGAGATCTCGAGGGAATCGCGCGTCGTGAGGACGATGCGAGCGCGGGCCTTTCTCTCCTCTTCTGCGCCCTTCCCGACGCGGGCGAAACGGAGATGGCGCGCGCGCTCGACCGCGTCTTGTGGGCGGCGGTCCGCGACGCGAGGCAGGGCGCGCTTCGCCTGATCCTGAGCGACCGGGGCGTCGATTCGGGTCACGCCGCCATCCCTTCCCTGCTGGCGGTCTCCGCCGTTCACCAGCGCCTGGTCCGCGAAGGGCTTCGCCTGGGCACGAGCCTCATCGTCGAAACCGGCGAGGCGCGCGACGATCATCAGATCGCGACGCTCCTCGGCTTTGGCGCCAACGCGGTCTGCCCGTACGGCGCCTTCGAGGCGGTCAGGCGCTGGGCGGAAGAGCACGAACCGCAGCATTCCCCCGAGGCGGGAATCCGCAACGTCGTGCGAACGCTCGAGAAGGGCCTGCTCAAGATCCTCTCGAAGATGGGCATCGCCACCTCGCGTTCCTACCAGGGCGCCCAGCTCTTCGAGGCCATCGGGCTCGATCGCCATCTCGTCGATCGCCACTTCACGGGGACCCCGGTTCTGCTGGAGGGACACGGGATCGCGGAGATCGCCCGCGACGTGCTCTCCCGTCACCGTCACGCCTACGGCGAGGCTTTCGGCGGACTGGACGAGGGCGGCGCGCATCGCTACCGCCGGAGCGGCGAGGCCCATGCCTTCGAGCCGCCCGTGGTGAAGGCGCTCCACGCGCTCATCCGCAGCGGAGAGACGCTGGACGCGCGCCGTTACTCCGAGCTCATCGAGCAGCGCTCCCCCATCGCGGTGCGCGACCTGTTGCGCTTCCGCGAGGCGGCGGAACCGCTCGCCCCTGCCGAGGTGGAGCCCGTGGCCTCCATCTTCGCGAGGTTTTCGACGGCCGCCATGTCCCTCGGCTCGCTGTCGCCCGAAGCACACGGCGCCCTCGCCATCGCCATGAATCGCACGGCTGGACGAAGCAACAGCGGCGAAGGGGGAGAGGCCGAGGAGAACTACTGGCGCGACCTTCCTGGCGGCGATCGCGCGAATCACCGCATCAAGCAGGTGGCCTCGGCGCGCTTCGGCGTGACCGCGGACTATCTCGTGGCCGCCGAGGAGCTGCAGATCAAGATCGCTCAGGGCTCCAAGCCCGGCGAGGGCGGCCAGCTCCCGGGCCGCAAGGTGGTGGCGCACATCGCGCGCGTGCGCCATTCGCCCGAAGGCGTCACTCTCATCTCACCGCCGCCGCACCACGACATCTACTCGATTGAAGACCTCGCGCAGCTCATCCACGACCTGAAGCGCGTGAACCCGGAAGCGGTGGTGAGCGTCAAGCTCGTCTCCTCGACCGGCGTCGGGACCATCGCGGCCGGAGTCGCCAAGGCGGGTGCGGACACCATCGTGATAGGCGGACACGACGGCGGCACCGGGGCTTCGCCGCTTTCCTCCATCAAGAACGCGGGAACGCCCTGGGAATTCGGCCTGCTCGAAGCGCATCACACGCTCGTCGAGCAGGGACTCCGGGGGCGCGTCCGCCTCGGCGTCGAGGGCGGTCTGAAGACCGGGCGCGACATCGTGATGGCGGCCGCCCTCGGCGCGGACGAGTTCGCCTTCGGCTCCGCGGCCCTCGTCGCGGCGGGCTGCGTCATGGCGCGCCAGTGCCACCTCAATACCTGCCCGGTGGGCATCGCCACCCAGCGCGAAGAGCTTCGACGGCACTTCCGGGGCACGCCCGACCAGGCCATCCGGTTCCTCACGTCCGTCGCCCTTGAGGCGCGTGAGATTCTCGGCCTGCTCGGACGGCGGGAGTTCTCGGAAATCGTGGGCGACACCCGCCTGCTGGAAGCACGGGTTCTTCCCATGGGCGCTCGATCATCTCGGGTGACGGCGGCGCCTCTTCTGGAGAGCGCATCGCGTCTACCGTTGACGCCCAGCCGCAAGCCCGAGGAACGGAACCACCCTGCCCCGGTCGGCGGCGGTCCGGACCACGCGGTCCTCTCGCGCCTTCGGTTCGTGAACGGTCACGTGGCGCCGCTCGCCCTTTCGAGGCCCATCACGGTGGCCGACCGTTCGGTGGGGGCGCTCGTGGCCGGCGAGCTCGCCCGGTTGCTACGCGGCCGTCGCCTGTCGGAAGGGACGCTGAAGCTCCATTTCCGGGGCGCGGCGGGTCAGAGCTTCGGCGCGTTCGCGGTGACGGGAATGAGCCTCACTCTCGAGGGCGAAGCCAACGACTACGTCGGCAAGGGACTCTCGGGAGGCGAAATCATCCTTCGTCCGCGCCGCCAGGCGCGGGCGCACGCGGCGAGCCAGGTCATCGCGGGCAACACGCTTCTCTATGGAGCCACGAGCGGACGGCTCTTCGCGGCGGGGCGGGTGGGTGAACGGTTCGCGGTTCGTCTGAGCGGAGCCCTGGCCGTGGTGGAAGGCGCGGGCGATCACGCGTGCGAGTACATGACGTCGGGCGCCGTCGCGATTCTCGGCCCGGTAGGGCAGAACCTGGGTGCCGGGATGTCGGGCGGGCTTGCCTACGTCCATGATCCCCATCGGACCCTCGAGAGCAGGATCAACGCGGAGATGGTGTCGATCGATCCCGGCCTCCTGGCCGAAGACGCAGCCTGGATCGAAGAAGCCTGCCGGCGGCATCTCGAGGCCACGGGCAGCGTGCGTGCGGAGAGCCTTCTCCGAGACTGGGCAACGTCGATCCACGATTTCCGGAAGGTCGTGGCGAAGGGTCTTCCCGCGGCCCGGCCGGCGTCCTGGCCGGTGGCTGCGGACGCGCCGGGCGCGGCGCCCGAGCCGATGTGGAGCGTCGCCTGATCGCCTCGAGGCCTATCGCTTCACGGGTTTGAAGACGAAGGCCTGTTTGCCTTCAGCGCCGTCGAGTTCAGCTTTCAAGGAGCCGTCCGCCTCCAGGGAGTAGCGGATCTTCTTTGGATGATCGTGCTCCGGATTCTCGAACGTCGCCGACCGGCCGTCGGAGGCGGTGAGCTTGAACTCCGTCTTGGGCGCGCCCCCCGGCTGGGCCACGTAGAAGATCCCCTCCTTCCGGAACTCGATGCGAAGGAATTCGAAAGCGACGGCACGCTCGCCCTTGAGGGTCCGGGAGACGCCGAGCATCAGGCCGCCCGCTTCCTCGGTCCAGCGCTCTTCGAACTTCATCGAGCCGCCGCCGCCTTCCCACGAGCCTCGCAGGAAAGTGAGGTCGGCGGGTCCGGCGGCCGCGAGCAGGGCGAAAGCGAAGGGAATGAGCATCGTGTCTCCTTGGTTCAACGCGACCCGATCGTCGCGGAAACGAACGCTAGCGGCGCGCGGGGGCGGCGGTCTTGGACGAAACGGACAGGAAGAACGCGGTCAGCGGATCGGCGTCGCGGACGATATCTCGCGGTCGCACGCCGGTGAACGCCCGGAAGTCGCGGTTGAAATGCGCCTGGTCGTAGTAGCCGCAGTCGAGGGCCACGCGCGACCAGGCCCGGGCGTCATGCTCGCGTTCACGTTCGAAGACGCGCTGAAAGCGGACGAGGCGGGCGAAGCGCTTCGGGCCGAGGCCGACCGCGGCTTCGAAGCGCCGCCGGAACTGGCGGTCGCCCAGTCTGAATCGCCGCGCGAGGGCCGCGAGATCGACTGGGCCCGATTCACGGACGAGCCGCGAGGACGCGCTCACCATCGCCGGGTCGCCGAGGGTCCGGCGTCCCCTCAGGAAATCCTCGAGGAGAGCCACGCTTCGCTCCGGCCTCCGCGAGGATCGCAGCCCGGCGAGAAGCGGCGGAAGGTCGGCGCGAAGGACGGGGGCGAGGGGCACGATTCGGTTGGCGAACCGGCTCAGGTCTCCCGGGACGAACGAGGCCATCCCGGCCGGGCGGAAGTGAACGCCCACCGTGCGGATGCGGCCGCTCGGTTTGACGTCGACGCGGCGTTCCATCTGGCCGACGAGCAGGTGGTGCGGCTGCAGACGCCATGTCCCGTCCGGCCGTCGTTCGGAAAAGGGGTCGCCCAACTGAAAGACGAACTCCATGCAGCCATCCGGGAGGATCCGATGCCCGCCGGGCATCGCGGCCGGCCCCGCGCCGCTCATGAACCAGAAATTCCCCACGAGTTCGGACAGATCCGCCGAAGGCTCGAGCCGCAGGTACGACACCTCCATGCCGCGTCCTATCGGGCCTGCGCCTCGGACCTCTTGCCCGCCGCCTCCACGGCCGCGGCGTAATCCTCGAACGAGACGGCGGGCCCCGTCCCGGCGAGCGGGGCTGGAGCCTGCATGGAATGGTCGACGTCGGGCTGACCGGCTTTTCGCGTTGCGTACGAGCGGGTGAGGTCAACTCCGGCCAGAAGCAGCAGGAACGCCGCGGCCCACAAGAAGCGAAAGGCGCCGTTCGGGCCGGGCCGGCGGATGGCCGCCGCCTCGGTCAGGAAGATGACGAAGGCGAGTGTTGGAAGCCACGAGTGCAGGGTCAGGGCTAGGCCGTCGGAGAAGAGGTAGTAGCCGAGGAGTGAGAGGCCCCCGGCGAGCGGGCCCAGCCACGAGTAGACCGCGAAGTGTTTCAAAACATCGGCCATCCGCACCTTCCGGCTCGCCGCCTTGAGAAGGCCAAGCAGGATGGAAGCGGAGACGAGTATGGCGACGAGGGACATGAGGCTCTGCCAGACCAAACCCACCGCCCCTTCGGAATTCCAGGGCGACCAGAACTCGGGCTCCAGAACCGTCTCGACGACGAGAGCGCCGAGGGTAAAAGCAACGTACTTCGCCCAGGTGATAGGCGTCCGCCTCTGGTCCAGCCGATGAAGATCCTCGAGACTGATCGGCTGGGTCGCATCGCCGCTCACTTCCTCGATCTCGATCTCGGCGACACCAAGGCGTGCTCGGAACCGGCCCGAGAAGCGCTCGGAGGCCACGCGCCGTGGCCCGGAGTAGAGGCCGTTCGTGCCCGCGCCGTCGATGATGACGTAGCCCCCGCCGGGATCGCGGTCGATCCGCGCATGCTCGCGGGACACCGAGGGCTCGGTGAGAACGAGGTGGCAGCCGGGCG
>JAIBCN010000128.1 GCA_019694155.1 Vicinamibacteria bacterium
CTTCGCGCCGAAGAGGCTGTGGTGCGCGCCCGGCAGGAACTCGACGCCTTCGTGGCCGAGAAGCGGGCGGAAGTGGAGAGGCTGCGCCGCGAGATCAAGGAGGCGGAAGAGCGCTTCGCCGAACTACAGGAGCGCCGCCGGGTCGAAGAGCGCCGCATCCTCGAAGTCTCCGATCACCTCTCCGACGCCCCGCCGCCCGCGCGCGACGAAGCGCCGCTTCTGGGCTCGCCCGCTCTGCTGCGCCCCCAAGGAGCCTAGGCTCCGGAAGCGAGGGGCCGGCTCGCCATGCAGGTCCGGATCAGGCGGAATTCGGGCGTCCCGGTCAAGGATCAGATTCGCGCGCAGATCGAAATGGCCATGCTGTCCGGAGAGCTCCCGCGCGGCTCCCGCCTTCCCCCCATCAGGACCTGGGCCCGGAAGCTCAAGGTGCACGCCAACACCATCTCCGCCGCCTACCGGGAACTGGGGGCTTCCGGTCACGTGGTCGTCCGCTCCGGCTCGGGGGTCTACGTCGAGCCCCGCCCGCGGCGCACGGCCTTGCAGCCCACCGTGGCGTCCAAGCTGCGCGAGGCGGTCGAGGAGGCCCTCGCCACCGGCCTCGGCAAGGAGGACATCCTGGCCGCGGTGGCGCGCTTCGCGGAGCCCCAAAACCCGCTGGGCATCCTGGTCGTCGATCCCTCCAGTGAAATGGGCGCGGTTTACGCGAGCGAAATCCGCGAGGCTCTCGGCGCCGAGGTTCGGGTGGCGACCCTCGATGAACTGGACCTCAATCCCAAGCTCGCGGCGGGCCTCGTGGTCGCGGTCCTCCCCTACCACGTGGGCCGGGTGGAGGGTGTCGCGGCGCTCGGCCGGCTCGTCGTTTTCACGCTGCGCCTCCCGGACCCCGAGACCATGATTCCGCCGGGCATCTCCTCGGGCGTAGTCCTCGTGGTCTCGGAAAGCCCCCTGTTCCTGTCCTTCGCCCGGGTCTCGCTGAAGAGCGTTCTCTCCACCGACTTCGAGATCCAGACGTGCCTTCTCGAGAACGAAAAGCAGTGGCGGCGCTTCCTCGGAGCCTCGGACGTGATCATCGCCGACGCCGTCTCCGCGCCGCGACTGAGCGCCGCCGGAGCCCGCACCCTGACCCGCCTCAGGCTGCTCTCGGACGACTCGATGGCTCTCCTCAAAGACGCTCTTCGCACCGCCGCCCGGGTCTGACCCATGCCCGATCGCACCACGCAGCCTCAAGGCGGGGCTCGCCGCGTCCTCCTCGCCCTGCTCTCGACGGCTTTCGGCATTCTCCTCGCCCTCCTCGTTGGCGAAGCCGCCTTCCGGATCCTCGGCCTCAAGGCGCCGGAAACGGGGAGGATTTTCCGGATTTCCAACGGCGCGAATCTGCAATTCCCGGGGAGGGCCGGCCACACCATCATCGACTTGTACAACTCGAATCCCCGGGGGACCTTTCCCGTGGATCTCAACGATGAGGGCACGCGCCGCGACCTGATCCGGCGGAAGTTCACGCGGGTCGACGAGGCGTGGAAGACGAATCCCTACGGCATCCCTTTCACCTACAACTCGCGCGGATTTCGCGATCGCGACTTCACCCCGAAGCCTGCCGGGACGAAGCGCGTCGTCTTCGTCGGTGACTCGTTCACCGAGGCCCAGGGGGTGGTGGAGCGGGCCACCATGGTGCGGCTCGTCGAGTCTCAGCTGGGGCATGACGGCCCCGTGGAAACCTGGAACCTGGGGGTGCGCGGGCACGACTTTCCCGCCCTCGAGGCGCTTTTCGATGCCGCCCTCGAACTCTCGCCGGACGTCGTGATCTACGGCATGGTCCTGAACGACGGCGACCACGACGACGCGCTTCACGAACGCTGGCCGCGCGTGAACGATTGGATCATGGTCCGCCAGGAGGCGCCGTCCTGGATCGAACGCAACTCCAACCTCGCCGGTTTCGTGTCCCATCGCGTTGAATTGATGCTGGTTTCGAGAGACACCACGGCCTGGTACCGGGCCCTGTATTCGGACGCCAATCGGGACGGATGGGGCCGCACTCGGGCTGCCTTGAGGCGAATCGACGCCCGGTGCCGGCGGGCCGGCGCCTCGTTCGGCGTGGCCTTGTGGCCGCTCCTCGTCGGGCTCGACGCCGGCGCCAGCTACCCGTTCGAAGACGCACACGTCCAGATCCGCAAGGGTGTCGAGCGCGCCGGTGTTCCCTTCCTGGACCTTCTGCCCGTCCTTCGCGGCCGCGAATCGGCCTCCTTGTGGGTTCACCCGAGCGATCTCCATCCGAACGAAAGAGCACAGGCCCTGGTCGCCCCCGTTTTGGCGGATTTCGTCCATCTTCGGCTCCTCGACGCGGCAAACGGCCCACTTGTGGCAAAATAAGCGGCTCCCCGCGACGTTTCGGGTGCGGGATTCTTGCTGGAGGCAATAAGTCATGGCGCGACGCTGCGCGATCACAGGTAAAAAGCCGATGAGTGGGCACAACGTGTCCCACGCGAACAACCGCACCAAGCGGCGGTTCCTCCCCAACCTCATCACGAAGCGCATCTTCGTGCCCGAGACGGGACAGACGGTTCGGCTCAAGATTTCGAC
>JAIBCN010000255.1 GCA_019694155.1 Vicinamibacteria bacterium
GGATTCCAGGAGGCCGCGGTCGCGTCGTCGGCCCGGGCAAGAAAGGCCCCGCCCATGCCAAAGGCTCGGGCGCCCGACCCGACCACCACGTTCATGCGTCCATAGAAGGATGCGAGTTCGTCCTGATTCACGCGGCTCGTGTCGGGGGTCGGCGAGGGCGATGCCGTCTGCGCCTGCCCAGCACCGGGCCCCAGGCCCAGAAGCACCACCGCCGCGGAGACCGCGGAGAATCTCTTCAGGGGAGTCGCGTGGGCCATTCTTGAACTTCTTCTTGCGGGCGTGCGAGGCAGGATACACCGGCTCCAGCGCGCGACACCGGCTTGTCGATCGGGGCTTCACGCCTGTTCACTCCGGCTTACGAAATGACGGGCCCGACCCGTGGGCTCGCGCTCCGGCACCCTTGCGGCAGCAAAGACGCTGGTAAAGTCGCCGGACGAGTGACCGCTGCTTGAGCGACGAACGCATCGAAACCGTTTCTTCCCTGGGGGAGCGCGCCCTCGTCGCGCGCCTGCGTTCGCGTATCGCCGAGACGCAGGGGGTGAAGGTCGGCATCGGAGACGACTGCGCTCTCGTGGAGACGCCGGCCGCCTCGCTCCTCACCACGGACACTCTGGTCGAGGGAGTCCACTTCGACCGTGCGCTGACCCCGGCCCGCCTGCTCGGACGCAAGGCGATGTCGGTCAATCTCTCGGACATCGGCGCGATGTCGGGCGTTCCGCGCTACGCGCTCGTGAACCTCTGCCTGCCCCCCACTTGCTCGGTGGAGTTCTTCGACGGGCTCTACGAAGGACTCATCGAGCGCGCGGCCGAGGTCGGCGTCGGCATCGTGGGCGGCAACCTCTCGGCCACCCACGGCCCCGTCACCATCGCGGTCACCATTCTCGGAGTGGGAGACCGGCCCATCCTGCGGCAGGGCGTCCAGGTGGGTGACCTGGTGGTCATCACGGGAGGGCTCGGCGCGGCCTCGGAAGGACTCCGTCTCCTTCGCGAGGGCGTGCGGCTTGCCGACGACGGCATGGTGATCGACACCGGTATCTGGACTCCTTCCTCCGAAGGCCCCCTCGCTCGCTGCGTGCGCGCCCAACTCGACCCCACGCCGCCCCTGGCCTTCGCTCGCGCCATGTCCGAAACGCCCGGGACCGTCCGGGCCATGATGGATCTGTCCGATGGCCTGTCGATCGACCTCATTCGGCTCTGCGCCGAGAATTCCATCGGAGCCGTCATCGACCCGCTGGCCGTCCCCGTGGATCCCGCCGTGGCCATGATCGAGCGCGCGCGCGGGGGAGACCCGCTGCCTCTGGCGCTACACGGGGGAGAGGACTATCAGCTCCTCATGGCCATCTCGCCCGACAATCTCGACGCGGTGAGAGACATGGCATTCGTGTGGGACCTGCCGATCACCGTCATCGGCCAGTTCGTGGTGGGCGCCCCCGTGGTCTCCGTCCAGGTGGGAGAGTGGATCGAGCCTCTCAAGTCACAGGGGTTCGATCACTTCGGCTTCAACGAGATGCAGCGTCCGCCGGTCTTCGGGGTCACCTAGGGCCCGGCTTCCGCCGGTGGACCTCGAGACGTCATGCGCGACGCGCTGCAAAGCCTTCTTCACCTGAAGGATCCCCCGCGCCGTACCGCCATGGCGTTCGGCACCGGCGTCTTCATCGCCTTCTCCCCTCTCCTCGGCCTGCACACGGTCATGGCGATAGCGATCGCCTTCGCTCTTCGCCTGAACCGGGTGGCGGTCCTGGCCGGCGCCTGGATCAACGTCTGGGCGCTCGTGCCCTGTTACATGTTCGGTACATTCATCGGCACCCGCCTGCTCAGCGTGCATTCGAGGCGCCTCGAGGCCGGATTCTGGGAGCGCGCCCACGCGTCCGTGTGGTCGGCGCTGTCGTCCCTGTTTGTAGGCGAGTGGAACATGGCGCTGCGCTCCCTGCGGACCCTGCTCCGATCCTTCGGCCCGCTGCTCTGGCCCTTCGTGACCGGAAACCTGATTCTCGGCGTGGTGGCGGGCCTTGTCGCCTATGCGATCGGCCGGAGGTTCCTCGAAGCGCGCGCCCATCGCCGCGGAGAAGATGCCCCTCCCGGTCCCGCACCGGAGCCCGCCCCCGAAGGCGGCACTCCCGCTTCCTAGACCGGGGGTTGGGCGGCGGCCGCGCCCATGAGCCGCTCGAGGGCGTGGCCGGCGCGAAGGAGCGTCGCTTCCTGGAACATCGGCCCCACGAACTGCAGCCCCACGGGGAGGCCGTTCGAGAAGCCGCAGGGCACCGAAAGGCCCGGCACTCCCGCGAGATTCGCGGGCACCGTGAAGACGTCGGCGAGGTACATTTCGAGCGGGTTCGCCGTCTTCTCGCCCAGCTTGAAAGCCGGCGAAGGCGTCGTGGGTGTGGCGATCACGTCGCACGAGGCGAAGGCCGTCTCGAAGTCGCGGCGGATCAGTGTCCGCACCTTCTGAGCGCGCAGGTAGTACGCGTCGTAATAGCCCGAAGAAAGGACGAAGGTCCCGAGGATGATCCGGCGCTTCACTTCCGGGCCGAAACCAGCATCCCGCGTCTCGCCGTACATGTCCTTCAGGCTGGACTTCGAAGCCGCGGATTCGGTGCGCAGGCCGTACCTCACGCCGTCGAAGCGGGCCAGGTTCGACGAGGCCTCCGCGGTCGCCACCAGGTAGTAGGTCGCGATGGCGTGGGGCGCGTTCGGGAGCGCGATATCCACGATCGCGGCTCCGTCGGCTTGAAGAGCGGCAATCGACTTGTCGAACTCCGCCATCACGCCGGCATCGACGCCTTTGAGGAAGTCTCGCGGCACGCCGATGCGAAGTCCGCGCGCCGATTCCCCGAGAGCGGCGCCATAGTCTTCGACGACCCGTGGGCTGCTCGTTGCGTCATGGACGTCCTGGCCCGCGATCACCGAAAGGGACAGCGCCGCGTCGGCGCACGACCGGGTGAGCGGGCCGATCTGATCGAGCGACGAGGCGAACGCGACGAGCCCGTAGCGGCTGACCCGCCCATAGGTGGGCTTGAGGCCGACGACACCGCAGAAGGCCGCAGGCTGCCGGATCGATCCACCGGTGTCCGAGCCGAGGGCCATGGCCGCGAAGCGCGCGGAGACCGCGGCCGCGGACCCTCCCGACGATCCTCCGGGCACCCGCGTGAGGTCCCAGGGGTTCCGAACGGGGCCGAAGGCGCTGTTTTCGTTCGAGGACCCCATCGCGAACTCATCCATGTTGAGCTTGCCCAGAACGATGGCTCCAGCGTTTCTGAGTCTCCGGATCACCGTCGCGTCGTAAGGGGTCGCGAACCGGTTGAGGATCTTCGAACCGCAGGTGGTGGCGAGGCCCTTTACGTGGATGACGTCCTTGATCGCGATGGGGACGCCCGCGAGCGCGCCCGGATCCTCGCCCCGGGCCAGGCGCGCGTCGACCTCCTTCGCGTCCGCGCGCGCCCGGTCGTCGTCCCGGGAGAGGAACGCGCCGATCGACGCGTCCTTCTCCGCGATGCGAGAGAGATGAGCGTCGACCACCTCGCTCGCCGATGTCTTCTTCGCCTTGATGGCGGCGGCGAGTTCGCCCATTCCCATCGAAGTGAGGCCGCTCATCCTCCGATCACCTGGGGCACCCGGAACAGTCCCGCGTCCTGGTCCGGCGCGTTCGCGAGGGCCTGCTCGCGGGTGAGGTCGTGGGTGGGCTCATCGGGCCGGAATCGCTCGCCTTCCGTGGCGTGGCTCATCGGGGGGACGCCCGTGAGGTCGAGGCTCTCGAGCGACGCCGCGTACTTCAGGATTTCCGCGAGATCGTGGGCGAGCGAACGCGTTTCCGCTTCCGAGAGGGAAAGGCGCGCCAGGGTGGCGATGTGCGTGAGGAGTTTGTCTTGGATCTCGGCCATAGGGCCCGCGTACTATAGCGGCCCATGACCGCGAGCTCCTTCGGCATCGCCATTGCCCCGCGGCAGCCGGATCGGCTCCTGACCGGCCCCATGACCCTCGCCGGCCTCGCATTGGCCGCCTGCGTGGCGACCCGGATTTTTGGGCTCGACTACGCGGGCGTCACCTTCTGCTACTTCAAGGCGCTCACCGGGCATGCGTGCTTCACGTGCGGCACCACGCGGGCCATGGGGCATCTCGCGCGGTTCGATCTGCCGGCCGCCTTCGCGGTTCAGCCGCTCGTCACCGTGGGCACCCTGGCCCTGTTGTTCTGGGGCGCCCTGGACGGCATTCTGCTTGCGATCGGCAAGCGGACGGCGGTTCGTCTCGAAGGTCGAGCGCTGGCGAGAGCCACGGCCCTCGTCGCCGTCCTGGCCGTTCTGAACTGGATCTACCTGCTGAACGCCGGGGTGTAGCCGAAGATCTCCACAAAGCGAGCGATGAGGCGGTCCTCCGCCTCGGCCTGAAGCACCTCGGCGCCGAGGAGCTTCGCGAGCGAGGTGACGCCCTGATCGCGCAAGCCGCAGGGAACGATGAGGTCGAAGCCCGAGAGGTTCGTATTCACGTTGAAGGCAAAGCCGTGGGAGGTCACCCAGCGCGAGATCCGCACTCCGATGGCGCCGATCTTGTTCTCGCCGACGAAAGCCCCGCTCTTGCCCGCGATGCGTCGCGCCGCGAAGCCGTAGTCGCCGCAAACCCGGATCATCACTTCTTCGAGATCGCGAACGTACCGGTGCACATCCCGTCGCGCCTCGGGAATCTCGAGGATGGGATAGCCCACGATCTGCCCGGGTCCGTGATACGTGACGTCGCCGCCCCGGCCGGCCTCGAACAGCTCGACCCCGCGGTCGCGCAGGAGGCCCTCGGAGAAGAGCAGGTTCTCCGCCCGCGCATTGCGTCCCATGGTGACCACGGGGTCGTGCTCGAGGAGAAGCAGGATGTCCGGGACGACGCCCTGCTTCCGTTCTTCCACCAGGCGTTCCTGGAGCGCCAGCCCCGCCGCGTATCGGACGCGGCCGAGGCGGCGGACGTCGAGGGACCGCAGGGACCCGTCCGATTGACCGATGGGGGGAGCGGGCGGCGTCGTAGCTAGAGCGCCGATTCGTCGAAGTTCTGGAGGCCGTTCTTGACGTGGGCCATGAACTTGTCGGCTTCCGAACCATCGATGATTCGGTGGTCGAAGGTCAGGCAGAAGTAGGCCATGGTCCGGATCGCGATGGCGTCATCCCGCACCACCGGCCGCTTCTCGATCGTGCCCACCCCGAGGATCGCGACCTGGGGCTGCGGGATGATGGGCGTGCCGAAGAGCGAACCGAAGACGCCGGGGTTCGTGATGGTGAATGTTCCGCCCTGGACCTCTTCGACCTTGAGCTTCTTGGTGCGCGCGCGCTCGCCCAGATCGTTGACGGCCCGGGCGAGGCCGAGGACGTTCTTCTCGTCGGCCGCAGGGATGACGGGGACGATGAGACCCCAATCGAGGGCCACTGCGATGCCCACGTTGATGTCCTTGTGATAGACGATCGAGTCGCCGTCCACGCTCGCGTTCAGCACCTTGAAAGCCTTGATGGCGTCGGTGACAGCCTTGACGATGAACGGCGTGAACGTGAGGTTGACCCCGCTTCGCTCTTCGTAGAGCGGCTTGTACTTCGCGCGCAGGGCGGCCACGCGGGTCATGTCCACTTCCCAGACCGTCGACACATGGGCCGAGGTCCGCTTGGACAGGACCATGTGGTCGGCCGTCTTCTTCCGGATGGGCGACATCGGCACGACCTCGACCCGGGCGCTCACGGGCCGCGCCACCGGACCGGTCTGGGTCGAGTGCGCGGGGGCCGGTGGGGCCGGCGGCGCCGGAGGAGTCACGGGAGGGACGTGTGGCGCGATCGGTGCGGGCGCAAGCGCGGGCGCTCCCGGCGCGGAGGGGGTCACCGTGGTGAAGCGCATCGTGGTGGGCCCGCTATCCGCCACGGGCGGGGCCACGGTGGGAATCCGGGGCACGGGGGGCGGGACCACGGGAACGGGAGGCGGTGTGACGGGAGGACGAACCGGGACTGGAGCGGGGGGCGGTGCGGCGACGGCGGGCGTGGGTGCGTAGGGCGTAGGCGGCGCATCGCGCCTTATGGCCGCGCCCTTTCGCGACTCGACGTACGAGAGGATGTCTTCGCGAGTCACGCGGCCGCCGAGGCCGGTTCCGGGCACCTCATTGATGTCGACGCCGTACTCCTGCGCGATCTTGCGCACGACCGGGGAGCTGCGTGCCATGCGCAGTTCACCCGTAGTCATTCCGTCGCGCGACCGGTCGGAGGCGAAGCTCGCCCCGGCGAACGAATCGGCGGCGGGCGGAGGAGCGGGGAGGGGCGGCGGGGGAGCGGCTGGACGCGCTGGCGCCGGGGGCGCCGGAGGCGGAGGAGCGGGAGCCGCGGAAACAGGGGGTGCCGGAGGAACAGCGTGAGGCTGGGGCGCGGCCGCGACGGCGGAGCCCGCGACGCCGATTCTTCCCACCACGGTGCCGACTTCGACGGTGGTGCCGGGCTGGATCAGGATTTCAGTCAGCACGCCCGCGATCGGCGCCGGTATCTCGGCATCGACTTTGTCCGTGGAGATCTCGAAGAGCGGCTCATCCCGTTTGACGGTTTCACCGATCTTCTTGAGCCACTTGGTGACGGTGCCTTCCGCGATGGATTCGCCCATCTGCGGCATGATCACGTCGGTCATTGATACCTCACAACGGAAGAAAAGCGCGTAGCCACGAAGTCGAAGGAAAGGAGGCCCTGAGCGGTCAGGGAAGCGAACACGTAGTCTAGCGCGGCCACCTGGGTTGCCTCCTGGCCCTAGTATTCCGCGAGTGCTCGGATCGCGTCCGCGATCTTCGCCGCGTTCGGGAGGAAGTGCTCCTCGAGCGGGGGCGAATAGGGAACGGGGGTGTCGGGGGGGGCCACGCGCACGATGGGCGCGTCGAGATGCTCGAAGGCGTGCTCGCCGATGATCGCGGCGATCTCGCCCCCCGGCCCGCCCGTCTTCGTGGCCTCGTGCACGATGAGAGCGCGTCCGGTCTTCTTCACCGTCTCGAGGATTCTCCGGCGGTCCATGGGAAGGAGCGTGCGGAGGTCGAGGACCTCGACGCTCACTCCTTCCGCGGATACGAGGTCGGCGGCCTCGATGGAGGCGTGAACCATCGCGCCGTAGGTGATGATGGAAATGTCCTCGCCCGCCCGGGCCACGCGCGCTTCACCGATGGGCGTCGTGAAGTCTCCCGCCGGCACCTCTTCCTTGAGGCGCCGATAGAGGAACTTGTGCTCGAGAAAGATCACGGGATCGGGATCGCGGATGGCCGCGAGCATCAGGCCCTTCGCGTCGGTCGGGGTCGCGGGCACCACGATCTTGAGGCCCGGCACGTTCATGAAGTAGGACTCGGGGCTTTGCGAGTGAAAGGGCCCGCCGTGAACGCCCGCGCCCGCGGGGCCCCGGATCACGATGGGCACGCCGCCTCCCCAGCGGTAGCGGCTCTTCGCCGCGTAGTTCACGATCTGGTTGAAGCCGCAGCCGATGAAATCGATGAACTGGAGTTCGGCGATCGGCCGCATCCCAAACAGCGAAGCGCCGATGGCCGCGCCGATGAGACCGGTTTCGGAGATGGGAGTGTCAATGATCCGCTCCGGCCCGAACTTCTCGAGGAACCCCTGGGTGACCCGGAAGGCGCCGCCGTAGTTCCCCACGTCTTCGCCGAGGATGAAGACGCGCGGGTCGCGCACCATCTCCTCTTCCATGGCCTGGCGGATGGCTTCGAGATACGTGAGCATCGCCATGCTTCTAGAGTCCCCGCGCTTTCCTTGACTTGCGCACGATCTCCGGGGTCGGATCCTCGGCCGTGGACCCGAAGTACACGTCGGTCATGCCGCTGTCGTCCGCCGGCATGGGAGACGACTCCGCGCTCGCAAGCTCCGTAGTGAGTTCCTGGTCGACCCGGGTGGCGATCGCCTGCAGCAGGTTGGTTCCGATGCCGACGCCAAGCAGGAATCGCTCGAAGAGGGCGATGGGGTCACGCTGCGCCCACTTGTCCACCATCTCCTTCGGCACGTACTTCATGTCGTCGTGCTCGGCGTGGCCCTTCATGCGCATGGTCAGCGCTTCGATGAGGGTGGGTCCAAGACCCTGCCGGGCGCGCTGGATGGCGGTGCGGGTGGCGTCGTAGACCGCGAGGACGTCGTTGCCGTCCACCTGCGCTCCGAAGCATCCGTAGGCTGTCGCCCGGTCCACGAAGTTGGTGTTGGCGGTCTGCCGGGATGTGGGTGTCGAGTAGGCCCAGCCGTTGTTCTCGACGATCAGCACGAGCGGCGCCTTCTGCACGCAGGCGAGATTCAGGCCTTCATGGAACGCCCCCGTCGACGCGCCGCCATCGCCGATCCAGGTGAGGGCGACGGTCCGCCGGCCGTTCATCCGCTCGGCCATCACCGCGCCGGTCAGGATCGGGATCATGTCGCCGAGCATCGAGATCACCGAGGGCATGGAGCCTTCGGGTGAGAGCCAGCCGAAATGCACGTTCAGGTCGCGGCCCCGCGTGGGTGAGGCGGCCTTTGCCATGTACTGGCAGAAGATGTCGTGGGGCGACCCGCCGCGCACCAGGATGGCCCCGAGATTCCGGATCAGCGGGGTGAAGATGTCGCCGCGCTCCAGGGCGTAGGCGCTTCCGATCGAACACGCCTCCTGCCCAAGGCTTCGATAAAGCCCCCCCACCACCTTGCCCTGACGATAGAGATTGGAGAGCTTCTCCTCGAGGCCCCGGTTGAGCTTGAGGAAATAGTAGAGCTCGAGCAGCTGGCCGCGGGTCAGGCGGTCGGCGGGGGGCTTTTCCGTGGTCACGCGGCCGGGATTCTATTCCCCAGGAGCCTCCCGGAACGCCCGTTCAGGAATCCTGGACGGGAGGGCCCTCCACGACCTCGACAGACACCGCGCCCTTCTCCAGGTTCTCGAGCACGCTATTCTTCCAGATGTCGCCCTGGGCCGGAGCCCCCGCCTGCGGGGACACTCCCACCGCGCGGTTTCGGCCGGTCTGCTTCGCTCGATAAAGGGCCAGGTCGGCCAGTTCGAGCACGGTGTCGAGCGGCACGGATGTCGGGTTGTCCGCGTAGAAGGGAAAGGTGGCGAAACCAACCGAGCAGGTGCGGGGAAGCTTCCGCCCGTCGCCAAGGTCGAAGGGTTCTTTGCCCATCGTGCGCTCGATCCGGTTCGCGATCTCGGTGCGCGGCAAGTCCGGGGCCCCGCGGGCCACGATGAGAAACTCCTCGCCGCCCCAGCGGAAGATGAGGTCGGACGTGCGAGTGGCGGTTTTCAAACGGGCCGCGGTCTGTCGGAGGACTTCGTCACCCGCAGCGTGACCGTAGGTGTCATTCACCTGCTTGAAGTGGTCGAGGTCCACGAGGAACATGTGAAGCGCCGCCGAGCCGGGCCGGCAGGCGAGAGACACTTCGGCCTCGATGATCTCCGCGAAATAACGCCGGTTCCGAAGGCCGGTCAGGGGATCGGTGAAGGACGCCTCGCGCAGTTCCGCGGTCTTCTGATCGACGATGGTCTCGAGCTCGCGCTGCCGTCCGCGCAGCGCGCGCGTCCTCAGGTAGAGGGCGGCGTAGAACAGCCCGCCGAGCATTCCGATGCCGAGGGCGATCGCCCAGGCCTCGCGGTACCACGGCTTGAGCACGACGAACGAGAAGCCGGCCTCGTCGCCGACGCGGCCGTAGACATCGCGCGTCTCCACGCGGAAGCGGTAGGCGCCGGGGCCGAGGTTCGTGTAGTCCTTCCGCGTTTCCGGAGTCCATGGGCTCCACTCGACGTCCTGGCCGTCGAGGCGATAGCGGAACCGGTTGCGTGACGGGTCATCGAGGCTCGTGGAGGCGACCTCGAAGCGCAGGGGCGCCAGGTGCGGCAAGGGAGATTCGAGGGCGTCGATGGGGCCGCCCGCATAGAGCTCGGCGCCGTTGGATCGCACACGTCTCACCCGCGCGGCCGCCGGGTTCCTTGTGCCGACCTCGCGCGACGGGTCGTATCGAAACGCCCCGTCATCCGTGCCGATCCACACCTCCCGGTCCGAGACCTCCAGGAAATCGAGGATGCGGCTCCCCGCGGGAATTCTGAGCAGGGCCGTGCGGCGAAGGGTGGGTGCGCCGGCCAGTCCTTCCTTGACCAGACGCAGGGGGCGCTTCGCCGAGGCCACCCAGAACCCGCCGTCCCGCGCGTCGCGGATCCGAAACGCCCCGCGCCCCGCTCCCAGCGCTTCGACGAAAACCGGATCGGGGGCGAGAGTCGAACCCTGAGGCCGCAGCACTGCGTTGGCGGTTCCGATGCGGAGGCCGGTCTTGAGCGAGAGAACTTCGGCGAAGCCCGCGGAAACCCCCTGCGCCTCGCCGAAGGTCTGCACCTGCGTGAGTTCGATCGCGGAGCCGCGCGTCGCGGGAATGCCCGAGATGAGACGCCCGGTGACCAGGGATATCCAGAGGCGTCCTTCGTGATCCTCCCCGACGCTCGTCGCTTCGACATCCATCAGCTTCTCGGCTTCGGCGCCCGCGGCGAACAGGGGCGATTCCTCGACCCATTGCGAGCCGCGCCGATGGAGGGCCACGATGCCGGTCTGCGTCGCCGCCCAGATGCGGGCCGGGTCCTTCGACTTCGCGAAGCCCCGGGCGAGGCCCGAGCGCACCAGGCGGACGCCGGAGCCGTCGATCTCATAGATGCCCTCCGCGGTGGCGGCGAGCAGACTTCCCGCGGACAGGAGGGCGAACGCCTGTTTCCGCAGAGAGGAAACGGGCGTGAAGGCGCGGTTCCCGCAGGTGAATCGGAAGACCCCCTGCGAGGTGGCCGCGTAGATCTCTCCCTGGTGGTCGACGAGAGACTCGACGAGGCCGGGCAGGCCTTCGCGCGCGCCGTAGTTCTCGATCGGACTCGGGATGAGAAGTTGCGCCACGCCCCCGCTCGTGCCCGCCCAGAGCGAGTCTTCGGACGCCTGCAGGGTCAGCACCGCGTCGTCGGGCAGGCCACTGTCGCGATCCATCCGGAAGCGCAGCCCTCCCGCGGCGTCGAGCACGAAGAGGCCGTTCCGCAGGGTGCCGACCGCGATCTGTCCATCCGCGAGCATGCGCACGCTGAGGATCTCGGCGTCGTCGAGGCCGGCGGCCTCGGCCATCGGCCGGGCCTCGCCGCGCCGCGTGTCCAGCCGGAAGAGACCCCGGTCCTGGGTTCCCACGAGCAGGGAACCATCCGGGCCCTCACTGATGCTGGTGACGAGGACCCCCGTAAACCGCTCGCCTCCGGGCACCGGCGCCGCCTGGCCTCCTTCGATGGCCAGGATCCCGGCGGCTGAATCGTGGACGTAGAGGACGGCCCCCGCGAGGGCGGCGGCGGTGAAGCCGCCCTTGGGAGCAAGGGCTCGAAGATCGCCGTTTCGGAGGATGAAGATCCTCTCCCGCGAACGGAAGTACACGGCGCCGTCCGTCGAGACGAGCGTCTGCCACACGTCCGAGAAGTCGTGATCCGTGGAAGCGACGCGCGCATCGAGGGGCTGGTAGATGAGCTGCCCGGTGGGGTCTTCGACCACTTCCCCGAATGTTCTCGATCCGCCCGCGAACATCCGGCCGTCTCCCGAGACGCCGACGGACAGGGCAACCGCGGAGCGCCCGAGCGGCATGAGGCGCCACGAGCTGCCGTCATAGGAGAGCAGGCCGTAGTTGTTGGCCATCAGGACGAAGCCGCGGGGGTGTCGGGCGACGTCGAAGATCTGCGGCCCCACGATCGCGTCCGCCGATTCTTCGATGGTGCGCGGCCGCGTCGCGTTGACGAAAGGCGACCCCGCGCACTTCGGCTCGGCATGGAGCGCGACAGGACTCAGGAGAACGAACAGGCCGGCAACCCGGACCCGGGTCGAGAAAAAGGGCATCGAGATCTTTACGAGGGAAACGGCGAGTTTAGATGCTTTGGGAGGCGGGATGGCGACTCTTGCGAGAATGGCTTCGATGATTGAAACGGTCTTCCTCGACGCGGGCGGGGTTCTGATCCATCCCAATTTCGACCGGGTGGCCGCGGCCCTGGGGAATCACGGCGTCGCGACGACGGGGGAGTCCCTGAGGGAGGTCGAACCCCTCGCCAAGCGCGACCTCGAGGATCCCTCCTTCGTCCGGACTTCCGACGACGAGAGCCGGGGGCTCGCGTACTTCGCGACCGTCCTGCGCCGGGCCGGGATCGACATTGACGATCGCGTGCGGGAAGCGCTCGGCGAACTGCGCGCCTATCACGCGGCGCACAACCTGTGGGAGACCGCCGATGCGGGGCTTGTTCCGTTCCTCCTGCGCCTGAGGGCGAGGGGTCTGAGGCGCGTGGTGGTGTCGAACGCGAACGGGACTCTCCACGCCCACTTCGACCGCCTGGGTCTCACTCCCTACTTCGACGCGGTGTTCGACTCGCACGTCGAGAAGGTCGAAAAGCCCGATCCGCGGTTCTTCGAAATCGCTCTCGCCAGAAGCGGTTCCAGAAAGGAGACGACCGTCCATGTCGGCGATTTCTACGAGATCGACGTGGTAGGCGCGCGCCGCGCGGGCCTTGGCGCCATCCTTCTCGATCCCGCCGGCGTGAATGCGGATCGCGACTGCGAGAGGGTGCGCACTCTCGACGAACTCGCTTCCTTCCTGGGCGCCTAGCGCAGGGCCCTTCAGGGGTCAGGCGGGAGACAGGGTCCGGGCCTTCGCGGCCTTGAGGCGCTCTTTCAGCCCGTTCTCGGCGCTGCCCCGGATCTTGCCGATGATGGCGGCGCCGATCAGGCCGCCGGGCGCCTCGATCCGCACCGCCCCGAAGGCGGCCACGTCGGCCTTCTCGTCGGCGGCAAGCTGTTTCGTGTCACCTCTCCCGCATCGAGAGCCGCCATCTGCGAGTCGGTCCGGAGCCCCGTCTTCTTGAGGAAGACGTTCAGGGGCCCAGGCCAGAGTCACTCGGCCCGCTCGCATGGCCGTGACTCTATGAAGCGCCGCCAAGCGCGCCGCGCCCCCGTGCGTCCCGCGTCACGCGCAGACTCAGTCCGAAGAGGGCGAGCGATACGAGCGCGCTCACGTAGCCCATGACCGCGTATCCCACGGCTGAGAACACGAGGCCCGACAAGGCGCTGCCCGTGCCCGCGAGGGTGGTGAGCACGAAATCATTGACGCTCTGGATCCGCGCCCGCTCGGCCTGGGACAGGCAGTCCGAGAGCAGGGTCGAGCCGCCCACGTAGCAGAAGTTCCACCCGAGCCCGAGCAGAAAGAGAGAGACCGCCAGGGGCGCCACCGCGGTGGACAGGGTCGCGGTGAGGCAGGAGACCACGAGCACCGCCGAACCGGCGCCGATGAGCGGTCCGCGCCCGAAGCGATCCGCAAAGCGGCCGGAGACCACGGAGAAGGCGTACATGCCGAAGACGTGCGAAGACATCACCGCCGCGATGCTCGAAAGTTCGTGATGGTGATGCGACATGTGCAGAGACGTGATCACCATCAGCATGACCATGACGACCTGCGCGATGGCCATGGTGAGTCCGGCGATGCGCACGCCGGGATCGCGGAGGATCTCGGCCACACTGCGACGGGCGGGCTCGTCGGCCGCGGACGCCTTGTGCACCTCTCTCGCGAGATCGCGAGGGTCCGGCCAGAGGAGGACGACCACCAGCAGGGCGCCGAGCGAGAAGAAGCCGGCGCTCGCCGCATAGGGCCCGGCGAGAGGCGGGCCGCCCAGCGATGTCGCGAAGGCGGACATGGGCGCCACCAGGGAGGGCCCGAGGACGGCGCCTACGGTGCCGCCAAGCACCACCGTCGAGATGGCCCGGCCACGCTCCTCGATGCGGTGCACCTCGCCCGCCATGAAGCGCGCGAGCTGGAGAGCCGAATTCGCGGCGCCCATCAGCGCGAGCCCGAGGATGAAGCCGCGAAACGAGTGCCGGACCACGAAGAACGAGGCGAGGCTCGCGCCGAGAACTCCCACGAGCAGCCCGAGAGACAGGGTTCGCCGCCTCCCGATGGGATCCATCAGGCGTCCCCAGACGAGGGTCGCGAGCGCTCCCCCGGCCCAGTAGAAGGCGGTCGGCACCCCCGCGAATGAGGGCCGGCCCGAAAGCTGCGCGCCCACGATGGGGGTCACCGTGGAGGCCACGAGAAACCCGGCCGAGCCCATGGCCTGCGCTCCGAAGAGCGTCCACTTCAGTTTTCGCGCCGCCGCGGAGGTGGGCATCAGAACCGGAAGGGCAGGGTGACGACCTCGGCCCGCGCGCCGTCGATGTCCAGGAGGGCGCCCGCATCCGAGTTCGAACGGTGCACGTACCCCATGGCGATCGCGCCGAATTCCGGGGACACGCCCGCGCTCGTCACCTGTCCCACGACCTTCCCGTCGGCCTTGATCTCCTCGGAGGCGCTCACCGCCTTCGAGCACTTCAGGCCCACGAGCCGCTTGTTCACGTTGCCGCCGCGCCCCTCGAGGCGCGCCACGACCTCCTGGCCGAGGTAGCACCCCTTCGTAGACGAGTGATACACCTTGAGCTGGCCCGTTTCGTGGAGGAGGTTCTCCTCCCGGACGTCGATGCCGTGCCAGGGGATGCCCTCTTCGACGCGCAGGGTTTCGATGGCGGCCGGGGCGATGGACTCACCGAGAAGCGAACGGAGCTTTTCTTCGAGGGCCAGCACCGCGGCGGGGGCGGCGTGAAGGGTGAAGCCTCGCGCCGGCAGATCGCGCCCGCGGCTGACCCTGACCGGGTGAGCGGAGAAGGAATCGGTGGTGAACTTCTCGATCCCGGTCGGGATGCGGGTGAGGCCGAGGGCGATCAGGGCCTCGGGGGCCTTGCTTCCGAAGAGGCCGAATATCGCCGCGTCAACCTTCTCGAAACGCACCGGCGCCCCGACTTTGTAATGGAGGAAGGTGTCGACCACGGCGTCGCGCACCTCGACGGGCAGTTCGCAGACGAGGGCATCGCCTTCCGCCATCACCCTCATCCACGCCACCTGCTGGCCCTTCAGGTTCATAAGGGCGGCGAGGCAGCTCTGCCCGGTCGCGAGGCCGCTGATGTCGTTCGAAAGCAGGTTGTGGAGGAACTTCACGCGCTGCGGCCCGGTGACCCGGATGAGTCCCAGGCGGTCGAGCCGGATCCAGCCGGCCCCGTCGCGGACCTTGGTGACGATGTCTTCGATTCTCAACGCGGCGAGTTTACCGGGCGGCTCCGATATCATCGCGGGCTCCCGCACCCATCACAGCAAGGACACCCATGGCCGCCACCAAGATCATCGTCAAGAACAACGGTTCCATCCGCGTCGAAGGCGACTTCGAAATCGTCGACGAGACGGGCAAGTCGTTCGATCTAGCGGGCCGCGAGGCCATCGGCCTTTGTCGCTGCGGACAGTCCGCGAACAAGCCCTTCTGCGACGGGTCGCACGCCCGGTGCGGTTTCGCATCCCTGATCGAAGCCCGCGCCCTGCCTCCGATGAAGCCGAAGGTCTAGAGGCCGCGAAGCGTTCCCGTCACTCCTCGATGTAGGCGTCCATGGCCTCGAGGAGCGCGGGCGGATTGACAGCCACGAGGATTCTCGAGCGCGCGGTGGGCGGCGCGAAGCCTTCGCGCACCGCCTGTTCCACCATGCCCAGAAGCGCGTCGAAGTAGCCCGCCACGTTAAGAAGCCCCACCGGCTTTCCGTGAAGGCCGATCTGGTTCCAGGTCAGGATCTCGAAGAGTTCGTCGAAGGTCCCAAAACCCCCGGGCAGCGCGATGAAACCGTCCGCGAGGTCGGCCATCGTCTGCTTGCGCTCGTGCATGGTCTCGACCACGCGCAGCTCGACCTCGTGATACGCCCGCTCCTTCGTATTGAGGTGACTCGGGATGACCCCGATCACTCTCCCGCCCGCCGCCCTGGCCGCCCGCGCGGTCTCTCCCATGAGCCCGACCCCGCCGCCGCCGTAGACGAGAGTGCGTCCGCTGGCGGCCAGAAGCGCACCCAGTTCCCGGGCGGCGAGGGAGTACTCAACCTTGCGCCCGGGATGCGAACCGCAGTAGACGCAGATCGATTTCAGGATGGGCAATGAAGGGGGGAGGATGGTGGACCTGAGGGGGATCGAACCCCTGACCTCTTGAATGCCATTCAAGCGCGCTCCCAGCTGCGCCACAGGCCCACGTCGTTCCGAGGGAGGCGAACGATACCAGAATCGCCGGTTCGAGAGCACCTCGTCCTCGGGGAGGCCGCTCGCCTATCGTTCGGCCATGATTCCGCGTGAGGAAGTCCGAACCTGGGCGTACGCCCTGCCCGGCGGCTGGACGGTGCTGGCCGGCAAGACCGACGAGGACAACGAGGCCCTGAGCCTGCGGGTCGCTCGCCCGAATGACTACTGGTTCCACGTTCACGGTGTGCCCGGATCGCACGTGGTGCTTCAGGGGCCGGAGGGAGAGGAGCCGGAGCGCGAGACCCTGAAGCTGGCGGCCGCGATCGCCGCGTATCACAGCAAGGCCCGGAACGCCGGAGTGGTGCCCGTCTCGTGCACCCGGGCGCAGAACGTGAGCAAGCCGCGTGGGGCGAAGGTGGGCACGGTTCAGATCCGCAGGGAAACGACTCTCAAGGTGCGGCCGGGGCTGCCCGCGGCCGCGCCTGGCTAGTTCCGCGGCCGCTGGTTGAAGTACAGATCCAGGAGCTGGTGCAGGTCGGGATGGGCGTCGGCCAGGGCGCTCGAGAGTTCGAAGAAGCCCTCCACCGCCACCGCCCACAACTCAGCCGGTGATTCGAGGCCGTAAGGATCGAGCGGAGACTGCTCCAGCGCGAGTGCGGCTCTCGTCTTCTCGAGCGCCCGGCCCATGAGGTCGGCGAACTTGCCGGTGATGTTCGACGGAAGCCCGCCATCCCCGGAAGGCCCGACGCTCGAGGCGGTATCCCGGTCGAGGACATGGGCGAACTCGTGATAGCCGACGTGGTAGCCGTCGTGCGGATCCTCGAAGCTGTCTTCCAGGGACGGAAGGGAGAGGATGACCGTGCCCCACGGGTGCGCCTCACCGGAGAGCTCCGCGGTGGCGCCGCCATCTTCGTCCGCGATCTGGAAGTCGCGATCGAAGTCGTCGGGGTAGAGCAGCACCTCGGAGACGTCGGTCCAACGGAATCCGGGCCATCCCGCCGAGAGCGTGCACGCCGAGGCTGCGACGAGTAGTCTGTCTTCCCGCTCGAGGGCCCCGCTGAAGCCCACGCCCGTGATCCGCCGGCCGGCGAGAAAGTGCGCCACCTGATCTTCGAACTCGGCTTTGATGGCCGGGGTCATCTCCGAATACGGGACCGACCATTCGAGCAGGAACTTCCGGTCGGTTTCCGAGAGCGGCGTCACCACGGCCTTGGACTTGAAGAGTCCCACGCGCCGAACTTACCTTCTACCTGCCGGGAGCGCTCACCACCAGGTCGACCGTGCTCCCGAGCTTGAGGGGCGTCTTCTCCTCGAAGGCCACCTTCAGCGCGAGGACGCGGACGTCGGTCGGCCGCGCCGGATCCTGCGGCTTGATCCTTCGGAGCGTCACATTCCCGGGGATCTCCTCGACCCGCCCCCGGAAGCTCTGGCCAGGGAAGCCGTCGGCCCGGATCTCCACAAGGGCGCCGATCTTCACGCGATCGGCGTCCGCCTCGTGCGCCTCGCCCTCGATGCGCAGACGGTTGAGATCGGCCACGACGAACGCGGCGTCGCCGCGGTCGACCATCTGGCCGGCGTTGACGATTCGCGAGGTCACGGTGCCGTCGATCGGCGAGATCATGCGGGTCTTGGCGATCGTCGCCTCGAGACGACGAATGGTGGCGGTCGCGGTCTCGATACGGGCCTGCGTGATTTCGACGTCCCTCGCCGCGGCGTCGCGATCGAAGGCGGGAAGCACGCCCTCCGCGAAGAGCTTCAGTTTGCGGTCGGCGTTGAGCTGCGCGAGATGCCGCTCCGCGGTGGCTTCCTCGAGACGGGCCTTTGCTTCATCGAGGCTCGCGACGAGGTCGCTCGCGTCGATCTCCGCGAGAACCTGGCCCCGGCGCACGAGGTGGCCCTCTTCGACGTTGACGCGCAACAACCTCCCCACCGCATCCGCGCCGATCGTGACCTCGGCGCCCGGGTACGCGACGACCCGGCCTTCCGCGGCAACACCCGAGAGGGGAGCGCCAGCGGTGGCGGCGGGCGCGGGCTGGCCCTGGGGCTGGGCCTGCATGACTGTGCCGGCGAGGAGAGCGAGGCCGATGCCGGCCAGCGAGAGCAGGACAAGACTCGAACGCATGGTGTTCCTTTCGGTGAGGTCCCGATCAGGCCGCGTGGGCCTCGGGGAGAATCAGTCCGTCGGCGATCCCGGTGACGCGATCCGCGACGCGGCGGACCTTCGGATCGTGGGTCACGATGATGAGGCCCTTGTTCTCGCTCCTCGCGAGGTCGCGGAACAAGTCGAGGATTTGCACGCCCACCACGGAGTCGAGGTTGGCGGTGGGCTCGTCGGCGAGGAGGACGTCGGGAGAACCCGCGAGCGCGCGGGCGATGGCCACCCGCTGCTTCTGCCCGCCCGAAAGGTCGCGGGGCAGGAAGTGCTTGCGGTCGGAGAGTCCCACCGCGTCGAGGACGCGGTCGGCTTCGACTTCGCCCTTCGCTCCCTTGTGCCCCTTGATCCCGAGCGCGTAGAGAATGTTCTCACGCGCGGTGAGGGCGGGGAAGAGGTTGAACTGCTGGAAGACGAAACCGATCGACTTGCGGCGCGCGTCACGCAGGGCGCGCTCGTTTCCACTGATGCGCTCGCCCCCGATATGGATCTCGCCCGCGCTCGGGGTGAGGATGCAGCCCATGATGGAGAGGAGCGTGGTCTTGCCCGATCCCGAGGGACCTTCGAGCGAAACGATCTCGCCGCGGCTCACGTCGAGGCTCACGCCGCGCAGCACCTCCACGCGCTGGGTTCCTTCTTCGAACGTCTTGCGGACGGCCCGCGCTTCAAGGACCTTCTTCATGGATCTTTACCCCCGGAAGACCAGCGCGGGATCGATTAGAGCCACGCGGCGGAACGAGAAGAGCGCGGCGGAGAGGCACATGGCCAGAGTGCCGACGAACACGATGCCGGAGAACTGCGGAGTGAGGAGAACGGTGAGGTGGAGGTTCGCCATGGCGGGGCGGACCGCGTAGGAGGCGCCCGCGCCGAGTGCAAAACCGCAGACCGCGGCGATGAGCGCCTGTTCCCCGAGGATCTTGTAGATGTCCCAGTTCGAGCCGCCGATCGCCTTCACCGTGCCGAACTCGCGGATGTGCTCGACCGCCGAGGTGTAGAGCGTCTGGGCCACGATCACGACTCCGACCAGGATGCCGAGGAACACGGTGACGCCCATGCTCATGCCGAGGCCGGTGGACTCGATCCAGTAGCCGCGCGAGGCCGCCGCCCACTCGTCGCGGGTGTGGACGTCGTTGAACGGGAACATCGGACGGAGCCGCGCCGCCACTTCCTTCGGGTCATAGCCCGATGCGACCTTGACCAGGACGTAGGTGGTCTGGCCGTTCAGCTGGTCGAGCAGGCTCTGGGCATTGCCGAAGTCCATGAAGACGATGGGCGTGGTCGTGAACGATTCGGCCTCCGCGCTGCGGCCGATGATCCGGAATCGACGGCCGCCCAGCTCTCGGTAATCGCCCACGTCGAAAGCGCCGAAGCGCAGGACGGCGGAGCGGTCCATGATGAGGTTGTAGCCGCGGCTCAGGTCCTCGGCTCGCCCGGCCTCCACCTTCCAGGGCAGATTCCAGTACGCAGGGTCCGAGATCCCGTAGACGAGCGAGTTCTCGGTGGCGCCGCTTGGAAGCTGGATGTTGACGAACTGGACGATCGCGTTGTCCGCGCGCTCCACCCCGGGGACACCGCGCGCCCGCAGAAAGACCGTTTCGGGGAAAGGATTGCCGAAGTCGACGTTGGGGGTGTTCTTGGCCACGATCCAGATGTCGGCGTTCGAGTTCTCGATGGTGACCGTGGCCTTGCCGAGGAGGCCCAGGAACAGGCCCACCTGGACGAGCACCAGGGTCACCGCGAAGGCCACGCCGGCGAGGGTGATCGCGAAGCGGATGCGGTCGTGGAGCAGGTTCTTGCGGGCGAGCGAAACCATCACTTCTCCTTTCGGCCGACGAGCAGGCCCTGGAGCGTCGCCTCCATGGCGGCTTCAATGAGGCCGGGGCGGGGCGGGACGGGGAACTGCTCGGGCTTGAAGGTGATGAGCAGCGAAACCACACCGTGGATGCCGGACCAGAGGATCTGCGACACGAGGTCCACGTCGCCCTTCTCGAAGAAGCCCTGGTCCATGGCCTCCACCACGGCCTGGCGCAGGAACGCGTAGGACTGCGCGGGCGGTGTGTCGCTCTCGCCGCCGTGCTTCTTCCAGTCGCCCGCGGTCATGAACATGAAGCGGTAGTGGTTGGGGTTCGCGATGCCGAAGGCGGAATAGGCGCGCCCGAGCGCCCGGATCCGCTCCACGGGGTTTTGAGGCAGCGGGTGGTGGTTCATCGCCGCCGAGAGCTTTTCGAAGTCGGCGAAGCAGAGGGCTTCGACGAGCGCGTCCTTGTTCTCGAAGTGGTGATAGATCGTGGTGGGGGAGTACTCGATGGCGTCCGCCACGGCGCGCATGGTCACGTTCTCGTAGCCGTGGGCCTCGAACAGGTGATGCGCGGCTTCGAGGATCTTGCGCCGGACATCCTCTTTCTCCCGTTCTTTTCTTTCCGCGATTCCCATGACTATTAACTCCGTGCTGTGCGTTAACAACGTTAAGTATCGCTACGTTGTTCATTCCGGGTCAAGATAAATTCCACAGTCAGGCACTAAGAGCCTGTTAAATATGGCTTTGCGTTGACGCTGTTTCTCCCCGGGAACTTGGAGAGGAGTATTGACGTCTATATATCCAGTATGGATATATTCAACTTGTGACTAATCCAGACCCCTCCCCCTTCCTCCCGCTCCCGCTGGCGACGTTCCACATTCTTCTCGCCACCGCCGACGAAGCCCGCCACGGCTACGCCATCATTCAGGAGGTCGAGGCGCGTACCGGAGGCGCGCTCCGCCTGAGTGCGGGGACCCTGTATCGCTCCATTCAGCGCATGCTCGAGGACGGCCTCATCGAGGAGGTGCGCGAACGCCCGGCGCCCGAGGACGATGACGAGCGGCGAAGGTACTACCGCATCACGAGGCTCGGGAGCGCGGTCGCCCGGGCCGAGGCGAGTCGACTGACCGAACTCGTGGCCTTTGCCCGCGCCGCGGGCCTCGCTCCGGAGACCCGCTCATGAACCTCTATGCCGTCTTGCTCCGTCTCTTCCCGAAGTCGTTCCGCCTGGAATACGGGGAGGAGATGCGTCGCATCTTCGATCGCCGGCGCGCCTCGACCGACGACCCGCTTTCCCGCGCTCGGCTCTGGCTCGAAGCGTTGATGGACGTCATTCCAAACGCGCTGATGGCGCACGTGGACATCCTGCGACAGGATCTCACCTTCACCGCCCGCACCTTGCTGCGAACGCCCGGATTCACCCTGACCGCGATCGTCGTGGCGGCGCTCGGGATTGGGGCCACGACCGCGGCTTTCTCGGTGACGGACCGGGTGCTGTTCCGCGAACTCCCGTTTGGGGACTCCGAGAGGCTCGTCAGCCTGTACCAGGCGGAACCCGGCTACTCGCGGTTCGAACCATCGCCTTCTCACTACCGTGACTGGAAGCAGATGAACACCGTGTTCACCGACCTCGGAGCGTCGGCCTCCACCTCCATGAACCTCATCGGCGACGGCGAACCCCTCAGGGTCAACGGTTCGTGGGTCACCAGCAACCTGTTCGACATTCTCCGGGTGGCGCCCCAGGTCGGCCGCCTCTTCACCCCCGAGGAGGACATGGAGGGCGCCCCGGGCACGGTGATCCTGAGCTATGGCCTCTGGGTCGAGGCTTTCGGCGGCGCCGCGTCCGCGGTCGGCCGCACCATCCGACTCGATGAGCAGAGCTACACGGTCATCGGCGTCATGCCGCGGAACTTCTCCTTTCCCAATCGCGCCACCCGCTTCTGGACGCCTTTCCGTTTCAACGCCGGCGCTTTTGAAGATCGCGACAATCACTATCTGAACATCGTCGGCCGGCTGAAGCCCGGCGTCTCTCTCGATGGCGCGCGGGCCGGAATGAAGGCGGTCAACGCGCGCCTGCGGCTCATCTATCCGAAGGAAAACGACCTGACGCTGGCCCTTCTCCGCGACCAGGTTCCCCAACAGGCCCGGCTCCTCCTCGTGGCCCTCTTCGGCGCGGCTCTGTGCGTCCTCCTCATCGCCTGCACCAATCTCGCGAGCCTGCTGATCGCCCGTTCGCTTCAGCGGCGCAAGGAGCTGGCGGTGCGCACCGCCATCGGCGCGGGACGCGAGCGGCTCATCCGGCAGCTCGTCACCGAGAGCATCGTCCTGTCACTGCTCGGGGGAATCATGGGCATCGCCCTCGCGTATGGCGCGACCCCTCTCCTCGCGCAACTCGCGCCCGCCAATCTGCCGCTTCCCGAGATGGCGGCCATCGACGCGAGGATCCTGGCCTTCGCGGCGCTGATGACGATCGCCACCGGCCTCGGCTTCGGCATCGTCCCCGCCCTCGCCCTCAATGGCGAGAACAGCCTCGACGGCCTGCGTGAGGGCGCGCGCGGAGGTGTCGGGGGAAGGCGACGCCTGCGATCGGCGCTCGTGTTCGCCGAAGTCGCCATCTCCGTGGTGCTCCTCGCCTCCTGCGGCCTCCTGATCCGCGCCCTGTGGAAGGTGCAGAGCACCGACCCCGGCTTCGCCACGGAAGGGTTGCTGACCGCGCGCACCTCCCTGCCGGTCGGCCGGTACTCTCCCACCGCGGCGCGCGCTCAGTTCTACGAGAAGGTCCTCACCGAGATCCGGGCCCTGCCCGGAGTGAAGAGCGCCGCCTTCACGAGCTTCCTGCCCATGGTCATGCGCGGCGGCATCTGGGATGTGAAGATCCCCGGACGCGACCAGAACCGGGCGGAGGACAAGGTGAGCATGCGCTTCATCACCCCCGGCTACTTCGAAACCATGGGAATCCCGCTGCTCAAGGGCCGGGACTTCAACTCCTTCGATACGAGGTCGGCTCCCTCCGCCGTGGTGGTGAGCGAGTCGTTCGCGAAGAGATACTGGCCGGACCAGGACCCGCTGGGGCGAGTCGTGAATGTCACCTTCGAAGACCGGATCATCGTCGGCGTAGCCGCCGACGTGAAGGTCCGCGGCCTCGAGCGCATCAGCGAGCCCCAGGCCTACCTCGGGCACCAGCAGGTCAACGATGGCTGGGTTCCCTTCTATGCGCCGAAGGACCTGGCCGTGCGTGTCTCGGGCGACCCCGCAGCCCTCTCCGCCGCGGTGCGGGACATCATCAGGCGCGCCGACCCGCTGGTGCCTTTATCCGACGTCAGGACCATGAAGAACATCATCGAGGCGGAAACCGCCTCGCGCTCGGCCCAGCTCGCGATTCTCGAAGCCTTCGCCCTGATCGCCACGCTCCTCGCCGCGATCGGCCTGCAGGGCCTCATCAGCTTCAGCGTGTCCTGCCGGCTTCAGGAGATCGGCGTGCGGATGGTGCTCGGCGCTTCGAAGAGCCACATCGTCCGCCTGGTGATCGACGACGGACTGCGCCTCGCCGCCGCGGGTGTGGTAGTGGGGATCGGTCTCGCGTATGCGGCGGGCCGATCGATGGCGGCGCTCCTCGCCGGCCTCGATCCTCTCGATGCGCCGACGTTCCTGGCCGCGGTCGCGCTCTCCGCCCTCATGGCGGCGACGTCCAGCCTGCTCCCCGCGATGCGCGCGGCGCGTGTGAATCCGACCTCGGTGATGCGAATCGAGTAGCGATCAACGGGAGGCGACCCCGCGGGATGTGAAGGCCGGGGCCGCGTTGCCGCGGCACCCCCTCAATCAGGGCCGGAAGCTCAGCGCTTGCGTGACCTGCTCGGTGCTCGTTGCCGGCCCCGCCGAGGTGGCGGCTGATGCCGCGGGACAAGACCCAGTGCTCAATACCGCTTGCGCAATGCCCGAATCCTGCTGGGAGCCGAAGTTGGCCACGAGAACGGAGTAGCTTCCGGCCTGGACCGCGACCGAGCCCTTCTTCGGCTTGGCGGTGGTCTCGATGCGCGTCAGGAAGTTGCAGGTCCTGGCGTTGAACTGATCGAGGGTGCACGCTCCCTGGACGAGGTACAGGCCCACGGCGTTGGTCGCGAGCGTCCAGTCCGCGGTCAGGTCGAGCCGGCCGGCGGAGGGAACGGTAACCGGCAGCGAGAACAGCGTGGACGGGGTAATCACGCCCGATTGCTGCAAAAGAACGCTCTGCGAGCAGGGCTCGGGGGTGGAGGTGGCCGTCGGCGTCGACGGCGATGACGACCCCCCACATCCCAAATGCCCCACCGTCACTACCGACAGGACGACCCGGACCATACGCCGGTTCGATTTCGGGAAGCGCCGTGAGAGAACCGAGCTGGACTTCATGTGTTCATCCTTTCCGCCATGCGACCCCATGGACGGACGGCAATCCCCGGTCGCCCCGCGCCTGACGCCTCATGGATCCACGCGTGGATTCACATAGCATTGCGCGCTGTTTCGCCGCCCCATTCACACCCAGGAGTCCGACGCCCGGAATGATATCCCTCGCCCTTCTCTCCGCCCTGGCCCTGGCCGACGCGCCCGCCCTCCTGACCTACTCGGGCCGGGAAAACCAGCTGAAAGTTCCCATCCCGCGCCTCGAGGAGACCATCGAGGTCGATGGGCGGCTCGACGATCCCGCATGGTCGCGGGCCGCCCGGCTCACCGACTTCTCGCAGTATTCACCGAACGACGGCCGCCCGGCCGAGCAGAAGACGGAGATCCTCATCTTCTACTCCGCTTCCGCGGTGCACTTCGGTGTCCGCGCCGAGGCGCCCCTGGGGACGGTGCGGGCAAGCCTCGCCCAGCGCGACAAACTGACCGCCGAGGACTCCATCACCTTCCTGCTCTCGACCTTCAACGACGGCCGCCAGGCCGTATCGCTCACCGTCAACCCGCTCGGAGTCCAGCAGGACGGCACTCTCATCGAAGGTCTGAGCGCCGCCGCCACCCGCGGTGGTTTCTCAGGGATGGCCACCGGCCGGGAAGCCCCCGACCTGGCGCCCGATTTCGTCTTTCAGTCCAAGGGACGCCTGACCGAGGCGGGCTACGAGATCGAGCTGCGCCTGCCTTTCAAGAGCCTCCGCTATCAGAAGGCGGAGATCCAGAGCTGGGGCCTGCACGTGCTGCGCAAGAGCCAGAGTTCGGGCTACGAGGACTCCTGGGCTCCGGCGCGGCGGGACGCCACGTCCTTCCTCGCCCAGGGAGGCGTGATCGAGGGGATGCGCGAACTCCGCCCGGGGCTGGTGCTGGATCTCAATCCCGAGTTCACGGGCCGCGTGGATGGGGCGCCCGCCACGCAAGGCGGCTGGCAGTACGACGGGCAGAGGCCGGAGATCGGCGGCAATGTGCGCTGGGGAGTCACGCCCAACCTCTCGTTGAACGGCACGATCAATCCCGACTTCTCCCAGGTCGAGGCGGACGCGAGCCAGATCCAGTACGACCCCCGCAATGCCCTCTTCTTCGACGAGAAGCGGCCCTTCTTTCTCGACGGCCTCGAACAGTTCGCCACGCCGAACCGCCTCATCTACACGCGAAGGATTTCCGCCCCCGTGACTGCGGCGAAGCTCACGGGCACTCTCTCCGGCACGAGCGTGGGGTTTCTCTCCGCGATCGACGATTCCACGACGTCGCGGACGGGCGACACTCATCCGATCTTCAACCTGCTGCGCGCGCGGCGCGACATCGGGAAGAGATCGCGCCTCGGCCTCGTCTACACCGACAAGATCGATGGTGACGACTACAACCGCGTCCTCGGCCTCGACGGGCGCATCGCCATTGGCGACATCTCTAGCCTCGATCTCCAGGCTGCGTTCTCCGCCAACCGCCGCCCGGGCCGAAGCACCCGGGCGCCTCTCTTCCAGGCCATATTCAATCGCAACGGGAAGAAGCTCGGCACGCGCGCGCTCATCACCGGCATCGATGACGACTTCGTAGCGGGCGCGGGCTTCATCAGCCGCCCCGGCATCGTGCACGCGGCCCTCGATCAGCGCATCAGCTTCTTCGGGAGCAAGGGCAGCGTCCTCGAGGCCTGGAACACCGACGTCGTCCTCGATGGGACCTGGCGTTACGACGCCTTCTTCGGCGAGGGCGGCGTGCAGGACAAGAAGCTTCACGTCAACAACAACGCCACCTGGCGCGGCGGCTGGAAAACCGGGGCCTCGATCCTCATCGAGTCCTTCGGCTATGACCAGGACCTGTACTCCGGCTACGTGCTCGAAGGAGACCGGCCGGGGAGCTTCCTGCCCTTCGTGGGCGTTCCCAGACTTGCGAACCTGGACTGGGTCTTGAGCCTGACCACGCCGGAGTTCAAGCACTTCTCCGGCTACTTCAATGCAGTATGGGGGAAGGACGAGAACTTCTACGAGTGGTCGAGCGGCAACATCGCCTACGTGACCGCGCAGCTCGACTGGCGTCCGACGGAGAAGCTGCGGCTCAACGCCACCTACAACCTTCAGAACGTCGTCCGCCGATCGGACGGATCCCTCGTGGCCAGGCGGCAGATTCCGCGCCTGAAACTCGAGTACCAGGCGACGCGCGCCATCTTCGGTCGCGTGATCGCCCAGTACGACGCGCAGTATCAGGATGCCCTGCGCGACGACACGAGAACCGAGCGGCCGGTCTATTTCTTCGACTCTGCGAGCGGGGACTATGCGAAGTCGGCCAAGGAGAGAAGTAACGGTGTCCGACTCGACGCGCTCTTCGCCTGGCAGCCGACGCCGGGCACGGTGTTCTTCGCGGGCTACGGCAGCTCTCTCAGCGAGCGGGACACCTTCGCCTTCAAGGACCTGAGCCGGTCGCGGGACGGCTTCTTCGTCAAGTTCAGCTACCTGTTCCGTCTCTAGGCGGGGGCGGGAGCAGGCTTCGAGCCGCCTGCCGGGCTTAGCATCCGCTGTCATGGACGACCCCGCGTTCTGGCACCGGCTGCAGTTCGCGTTCACGATCACCTACCACTACCTCTTTCCCCAGCTCACCATGGGCCTTGCGCCCTTCCTCGTGTGGTGGCGCTGGAAGGCGCTTCGGGGCGGAGGCGAGCGATACGCCGAGGCGGCACGCTTCTGGGGCCGCATCTTCGGGATCAACTTCGCGGTGGGCGTCGTGACCGGCATCCCCATGGAATTCCAGTTCGGGACCAACTGGTCCGAATTCTCGAAGCACTCCGGCGGCGTTATCGGCCAGACCCTCGCCATGGAGGGCATGTTCGCGTTCTTCATGGAGAGCGCGTTCGTGGGCGCCATGGTGTGGGGCGAGCGCCGGCTGGGGCCCACGAAGCATTTCATCGCCACCGCGCTCACGGGGCTTGGAAGCTGGCTCTCCGCCTACTTCATCCTGGTCACGAACGCGTTCATGCAGCACCCGGTCGGCCACGCCGTCACCCCCGAAGGCAACCTCGTCATCGCGGACTTCGCCGCTTACCTTCTGAACCCCTGGGCCTTCGTCCTCTTCGCGCACAACCAGATGGCGGCCATCGTCACCGGGGCCTTCGTGGTGGCGGCGGTGGGGGCCTACTACGCGCTGCGGGGCGAGCACGCCGAACAGGCCCGGCTCTACATCGAATGGGGGGCGGGCATCGGGCTCGCGGCCGCCGTGCTCGTGGCCTTTCCCACCGGCGACGTGCAGGCGAAGTTCGTGGCGCGCTACCAGGAGGTGTCGCTCGCGGCCATGGAGGGGCGGTTCGAGAGCGGCACCGAGGCGCAGCTGAACATCATCGGCCAGCCGAACGTGAAGATGCGCCGCCTCGACAATGCGATCGCCCTTCCCGGCATGCTGAGTTTCCTTGCCTTCGGCACCTTCCATAGCAACGTGCGCGGTCTGGGCGCGTTCCCGCAGGACGAGTGGCCCACCAACATCGAGCTGCTCTACTACTCCTTCCACATTATGGCCGGCCTCGGCACCCTGTTCATCGGCCTGATGGCGCTCGTGAATCTCCAGCGCTTCCGCGGCCGGCTGATGACCACACCCCTGCTGCTGTGGGCGCTCATGCTGTCGTTTCCCTTCCCCTTCATCGCCAACACCGCGGGCTGGATGACCGCGGAGCTTGGGCGACAGCCATGGCTCATCTTCGGCCTCTTCCGCACGGCGGCGGGATACAGCGATGCGGTGAGCCAGGGCGACGCGCTCTTCACCCTCATCGGCTTCGCCGGTCTGTACGCCGCGGTGGGCCTTCTCTATCTCTTCATGGTGGGCCGCGAGGTTCTCCACGGCCCCGCTCACGCGGAGGGCGCCTCGCTCTATACGGAGGTGATCCGTGGTTGAGATGTGGTTCGCCATCCTCACTCTGATGCTCGCCGGCTACGCGATCATGGACGGCTGGAACATCGGGTCCGGGGTCGTTCAGTTCCTGGTGGCGAGAACCCCCGCGGAGCGTCGGCTCGTGATCAGCGCGATCGGGCCCTTGTGGACCTGGCACGAAGTGTGGCTCGTGGCCTCGGGGGGCGTGCTCTTCGTCGCTTTCCCGAGCGTGCTCGCGGTGGCCCTGCCCGGCTTCTACCTCGCCGTCTTCGTGCTCCTCTGGTGCATCGTCGGCCGCGGCCTATCCCTCGAGTTCGGCGGCCATCTCGACGACCCCCTGTGGCGGACGTTCTGGGACGTGGCGTTCGCGGCGGTGAATCTCCTGATCGCGATTCTGCTGGGAACGGCTCTTGGCAACATCCTGAGAGGTGTTCCGCTTGGCCCGTCCGGCAAGTTCAGTCTTGCCTTTTTCACGGATTTCAGACCCCGCGGGGAAGTCGGCATCCTCGACTGGTACACCGGGGCGGTGGCGCTCTTCACCGTGATCTGCGTGGCCGCGCACGGCGCTTCCTACCTGGTCTGGAAGACCGAGGGCGCGGTGCATGATCGGAGCCTCACTCTTGCCCGCAGGCTCTGGCTCATGGTCTTCATCCTGATGCCGGTGATCACGGTGGCGACCGCGGTCGTTCGTCCGGAGCTGTTCACGGAGATGTTGCGGCGACCGCTCGCCTGGGTCGCGGTGACCCTGGCCCTCGCGGGGTCGCTTGCCGTCGTGGTCGGCCAGCGCCGGGATCGGGAAGGCCTCGCCTTCGCCGGGGGCTGCGCCTTCATCGCCGGCCTCCTGGGCGCGGCCGCCGCGAGCATCTTTCCCGTCATGCTTCACTCCACCCTCGGCGCCGCCTATTCGATCGACGCTTACGCCGGAGCGGTCCGCGGCCCCGGACTGGGGCTGGCCGCAGTGTGGTGGCCGGTCGCGATGATGCTGTCGCTCGTCTACACTGCCTTCGTGTTGCGTCAGTTCAAAGGCAAGGTGCGAATGGCCGCCGGGCCATCAGCCTGATTCCATGCGCAAGCCAGCGGTGAAGAAGGCCGTTCCCTCGGACGACGTCCTGCGTCGGCTTCGGGCCATCTGTCTTTCCCTTCCGAACACCCGGGAGACCTTGTCGTGGGGGAGTCCTCATTTCCGGGTGGGCGACAAGATCTTCTGCGGTATCGGCGACGAGAAGGGCCGGCTGGCCATTGGTTTCAAGCTCGAGATGGATCACGCGGACGCCATCATCCAGGATCCGCGATTCTGGCGCGCTCCTTTTGTTGGCCGCTACGGCTGGGTCTCGATGGGCGTGACCCCGCGCATGAACTGGCGTCAGGTAAAGGCCTTCGTCGAGGAGAGCTACCGTCTCATCGCGCCGCGTCCGAAAGCGCCGAAGCCGAAACCGGCGCGACGTTCCCCGGCCTAGAACCCCTTCTCGTCCGCGGTGGGCCCGTAGATGGACGCGAGCGGGACGCTGTTGAGTCGCAGGTAAACGCTCAACTGGCCGCGATGATGAGCCCAATGGGTGAAAGTGTCGCAGACCACGAGGTGCCGCGGGTTGTCGGCGACCACGTGTCCCGCCACCAGCATTCGCCAGTGGGTCATCAGATGCTCGTCCGAGGTGTCGGCGAGAGCCTTGCGGCCGCGCGCCACCGACGCCTCGAAGCCTTCGAGCAGCTCGCGAGTCGTGGCGAACGACGTGGGCGCGTACTTCGAGCCGTCCTTCGGGGCGATGTCGAGTTCGGGGTGGGTCACCATCGACTCGATCCAGGACGGCATGGTTGCGACGAGGGCGGAGAGGTAGCCGAGGGACATCGACTTCTCGTGCGGCTTCCAGTCGGGGCGCCCTTCGGGCACGCGTTCCAGCATTCGTCGGGTGACCGGGGTTTCCCGATCGAGCTGGGCCAGAAAGAGATCCTTGATCTGCATGTGAACTCCTGAAGTTGGCGGTTGAGTCCGCGGAGCGAGTTGATGCGGGGGACGCTAGTCGGGCATATATGACATCGCGCGTCATAATTCGGAGCGCAGACTCTTTCCCGGTGATTCCATGAAAGCTGATCGACTCCTGTCCGCTCTCCTCCTGCTCCAGTCGCGGGGCCGCGTGACCGGGCGCGAAATGGCCGAGCGTCTCGAGGTCTCCGGCCGCACGGTCCATCGCGACATGGAGGCCCTCGGCGCGGCGGGAGTACCCGTGTACGCGCTGCGCGGTTCGCGGGGAGGCTGGCAGCTCGACGAAGACTGGCGGACCCAGGTGCCGGGTCTCGATGAAGCGGAGTTGCGAGCGCTTCTCATGGCCCAGCCGCGCCTGCTCGGCGATGCCCGACTCGCGGCGGCGGCCGAACGCGCGCTGGGGAAGCTCATGGCCTCTCTGCCGGTCTCCATGCGCGCGCAGGCGAATTCCATCCGTCAGCGGCTTCACATCGACACCACGGGCTGGCGCGGTCTCACCGAAACCGTGGATGCACTTCCCGTAGTCCAGGAGGCGGTGGCCCGCGATCGCAAGCTCACGTTTCACTACCGCAAGCCGGATGGGGAGCGCTCCGAGCGCACCGTCGACCCGCTCGGCCTGGTGGCGAAGGGGAGTGCCTGGTATCTCGTCGCCAACACGACCGATGGCTTTCGCACCTTCCGGGTCTCACGCATCGATCAGGCCGTTGTCCTCGCGACGGCAAGCGAGCGTCCCGCCGGTTTCGACCTCGCCGCGCACTGGAAGACATCGACGGAACAGCTTCGAGAGACGCGGAGACGCTACGTGGCGACTCTCCGGGTCGAGGCGCGCGCGGCCGAGCGTCTCGCCATGTGGCGATGCACCGCGCCGAAGGCTCACGAACCCCGGGCCGCCATCGACGGCTGGGTCACCCGTGAGGTGGAGTTCGACGATGAGGATCAGGCGAGCTTCGTGGCATTGGGGTTCGGGCCGCGCGCCCAAGTGCTGGGCCCGAAGAGCCTGCGTGAACGGGTCCACGCGGATATCCGCGCGGCCTTCGCGGCGCTCGCCCTTTCGGGCGAAGAGGATCGGGCTTCAGGTCCGGCCGCGATCAGTGGTGCTGATGCGCCGAGTGATCCATCGCGGGAGCAGACGCCGCGGGGGGCGCTCCGGCATGATGGTCGTGTCCGCCCGGCATCGCGCGGGACAACGTCACCGCGGCCATCACGATCAGCAGGGCTCCCGCGGCGCGGGTGACGAGGTTCCGCCAGGCCGAGCGTTCCGAGCGGGCCGCGAAGTTCGTGGCGGCCGAGGCCAGGGCGAGCGCGGGTATCGAACCGAGGGCCACGCCGGCCAGAGTCAGGGCGCCGAGCCCGGGACTCGAAGTCACCGCCGCCGCGGCGAGCCCCGCGTAGACCAGGGGGCAGGGAAAAAAGCCCATCGCGAGGCCGATCACCAGGGGGAAGCCCGTGGGCCGAGCCTGCAGCAGAGGACCGAAGAGCCGAGCCCACAGGGGCGCAAGCGATCCGCCCCACGCGCTGACCGTGCCGCTGCGAAGGCCGAGGAGCGTGACACCGACACCCGCGAGCGCGAGCGCGGCCAGCACGGTGAGAGCGCGCGTCGACCAGACGAAGGTCGCGGACGCCGTGACGGTGGCGCCGAAGAGCCCGGCGAGCGCTCCCAGGAACGCGTAGGTGGTTCCCTTGCCCAGCTGGAGCAGCAGGAAATCGCGCAAGGCCCCGGGCCGCTTCCCGCGCGCGGCGACCGTGACCATGAGGCCGCCGCACATGCCAAGGCAATGAGCGGAGGCGGCGAAGGTAAGGGCGGCTGCGACCCAGAGTTCAGTCATGTCGGGCCTCGTTACCGGCTAGAGGAAGGCGGCTCAGGCGTTGCGAGTTCAAGACCACCACCAGGCTGGAGACGATCATGGCCAGGGCGCCGAAGAGGGGATGGAGACGTCCGGAGACCGCGAGCGACACTCCGGCGAGGTTGTAGAAGAAGGCCCAGAAGAGATTCCAGCGTGCGACCCTCAAGGTGGCCCGCGACAAACGGATCAGCCAGGGGAGACGGGTGAGGTCGCCGCCGAGGATCGTCACGTCCGCCAACTCCCGGGCGAGGTCGGTGCCTCCCTCCAGGGTCACGCCCACTGCCGCGCGGGAAAGCGCGGGGGCATCGTTGATACCGTCGCCCACCATGATGACGGCATCGCCACGATCGGCGCCCGCGGCGAGGCGGGCCACCTTTTCCTCCGGGGTCAGGCCGCCCGAGCCGCGAATGCCGCCGAGACCGGCGGCCACCGTGCTTACCGCGGCCGGGTTGTCACCCGAGAGAATCTCGGACGGAAGCCCCAGCGCGCCCAGTTCGCGCACCGCGGGGGCGGCGGAGAGCCGCGGCGTGTCCTGGAGTTCGAAGCGGCCCAGCAGGCGTCCGTCGAGCGAGACGTAGACCGACGTGGCGCCCGGGGTCTCCGCGGCCGGCGGCACGCCCGCGAAGGCCGCGGTCCCCAGTCTCAGTTCGAGGCCATGGGCGAAAGCGGATGCACCACGGCCGGGCACGGCCCGGAAGCCGGTGACGTCGGCGGGCATCACGCCCCGGTTGGCGGCGTAGCGGACGATGGCCCGCGCCACCGGATGCTCCGAAGATCGCTCGAGCGCCGCGGCGAGTGACAGCACGCGCGCGTCCTCATCGTCGGCGGCCGCGAGGATGAACGCGGTCACCCGGGGCTCGCCGTTCGTGAGCGTGCCGGTCTTGTCGAAGCACACGCGTTCGGCCTTCGCGAGACGCTCGAAAGTCTCGCCCGCCCGAACCAGGATGCCCGAGGAGGCGGCGCGGCCCGAGGCCGCGACCGCGGCGAGAGGCGTCGCGATCCCGATGGCGCACGGGCACGCGATGAGAAGGACGCACAGGGCGTTCAAGACCCCCGCCCCAGGCGAGAGGGTCAGCGTCCAGTAGGCGAGGGTGGCGGCGGCGACGAGCAGGATCATCGGTACGAACTTCGCGCTGACCCGATCGACGAGGGCGGCGAGCGGGTAGCGGCCGAGCCGCGCCTCCTCGACGATGCGAACGATCCTCGCGAGCGTGGTGTCCGCGCCGCGGCGGAGAACCTCCACGACCAGGGCGCCGTCGAGATTGAGGGTTCCCGCGGAGACCGTGTCGCCCGGCCGCCGGTGCACCGGCGTCGACTCGCCCGTGATCTCGGCTTCGGAAACGCTCGCCTCGCCTTCCCGGATCACGCCGTCCACCGGGAGCCGCTCTCCGGGCCGTACTCGGACGAGGTCCGAGGCCTCCAGCCGGTCGATCGTCACTCTCTCCTCGCCGAAGGACGCGATCCGCCACGCCTCGGTGGGCATGCTCCGGGCCAGGCGGCCCAGCGCATCGGTGGTGCGTGCTCGGGTGGCCGCTTCCAGGTAGCGGCCGATGGTCATGAACAGGAGGATGCCGCACGCGGTGTCGAGATAGAGAGGGCCCCGCCCCGCGAACACGGACCACGCCGAGATGAGATAGGCGGCGCCCACCCCAAGCACGATGAGGACGTCGGTATCGAGGAGGAGCCGCCGGCCTCCCCGCAGGCCGCGTGACACGAACGGGGCCCCGAGCAGGATCACGGATGGTGTGGCGAGGCCGAGGAGGGCCCAGCGCACCCACGCTTCGCCCGCCAGTCGATCCGCCTCGTGCCCGCCCGTGTAGAGGACGAAGCTCAGCATCATCACGTTCATGGAGAAGAAGGCCCCAAGCCCCACCGCCATCAGCATGCCTGCGGCCGCGCTGTCTCCGGCGAGGCCGCCGGTGATCCGGCGGGCAAGGGCGCAACCGCCGCAACAGTAGAGCTCCACATCGGGGGCGGCGTCAGAACCGCCGGTGACGGGCAGCGAGCAATGGGCGCACAGCCTGGCGACGCGCGGCCGTTCCGCGGTGCGGGAGACCTCGACGGCCAGAGCCGGCGCCAGCGTATCCACCGGTGCCTCAGCCCGTCAGCGTGGAGACGCCGGGGGCGCTTGCGCGACCGGCTTGCCGGTTTCGAGATCCAGGAGCACGGGGTTCGCCTGCTCCGCGAGACGCCACGTGATGCCCATGATGATGAAGAAGAGAACGGTCGTTCCCACGAGGAGAACCTGGAGCAGGCGGCCCTCTCCCCGGATGAAGGAAGCACGCGGCGTTTTCATGAAGGCCTCCCTGAGGTACGCGCAAAGAACGACGCCGGGAATCGCCTCGGTGTGCCGCCGCCCTCGATGACCCACGAGAAGGGCGTGGGCCCGGACGCGGCGTCTCCGCGAGGAATCCTGACGATCAGCGTGAAGCGCTTCTCTTCACCCGGAGCGAGGCGCGCGGCCTCGAGACCGGCGAGTTGCGTGGAGGCGGGGAGGCCTTCCACCCGGCCCTTCAGTTCCACCGGGGCCTTGGTGTGGTTCGTGGCCCGCAGAAGGTAGCGCGACTCGACGAGGCCCTCCGCGCTTGGCCCCCCTTGTGATGCCCTCGTCGCGGCTTCGTCCATGTACACCGGGGAGAGACGCAGGGTGACTCCCTCGCGAAGGATGATGGCCACGAGAAGTGAGGCCGCGAAGCCGAAGGTGGCGACGCTCACCAGAACGCGCTTGGGGTCCCAGCGCTTCAGACTGAACCCGCCGAAGTCGAAGGCGAGAACGGAGCGACGGGGCTGCTTCAAACGGCCCAGCACCTCTTCGCACGCGTCGACGCAGGATCCGCATCGCGTGCACTCGATCTGAAACGATCCTTCACGGATGTCGATGCCCATGGGGCACACTCGATGGCAGGCGCCGCAATCGATGCACTTCCCGAGTTCGGGGTCGAGCTTCACGTGCAGGCTGCGGCCGTCCTCGATGACTCCCTGCAGAAGTCCGTAGGGGCAGGCGGTCTGGCAAAACTTCTCCCGGACGAACACGAAATCGAGGAACGCGACCAGCGAAAAGGTGGCTCCAATGAGCCCGATCCAGGGACCCACGTCGAGGTGAGCGAGGCGCGAAGCCACCACGGGCAGCGGCGCGAAGTACGCGAGAAGCAGCAGCGATGCGACGATCGACATGGCGGCGATGAGGCTCAGAGAAATGACCCGGGCCACCCGGGGACGTGTCTTAAGGTCGAAGGGCCGGCTCAGCCGCCTGGCAACCGCATCGATGTCGTGCGCCAGCTCGGTGAACACCATCTGGGGGCACGCGTACGCGCAGTACACGCGGCCGAAGACCACGGACATGGCGCCGATGACCCACATGGCGAACATCAGGAAGAGCCACACGAGGGCCCATTCGTCGAGGCCGATCTCCTGTCTCAGGATGAGCAGGCGCGAGTTCGCGAAGTCGAAGCGGAGGAGATCGAAGAGGGGCAGGACCGCGAAGGTCCCGAGGAACAGGAACTGGATACGGCGCCGTTGCTTCGAGTAATGACCCGTCCAGTGAGGGAAGAGGGCGTTCATGAGACCGGAACCTCGCGATGAAGACGCGGGTTCGCCTTCGTCTCCGTCGCGAGTTCCCGGTGGAAGACGAACCGGCGCATGGTGAAAGCGTGGGTGGGGCAGCGGGTGGCGCACATCGAGCAGCGGATGCACGCGGTTTCGTCCTTCAGCATCACCGCTCCCATGCGGTTCAGCTCCACCGGCGTGTAGGCGGAGAGTTCCTGGGCGGAGATTCCGAGCTGACGCTGCGCGAGGGCGGCCATCTCCGGGTTCGACGCCACCTGGGCGAGGCCCACGAGATGAAGGCAATCGTCCGGACAGACGTCCACACAGCCATTGCAGGCGATGCACTTCTCGCCCTCGAAGACCGTCTGCACGTCGCAGCGCAGGCAGCGTTCGGCCTGCGACCGCGCCTCCGCGGCGGTGTAGTTCTCCTCCACCAGCTCATTGCCGGCCCGGGCGATCTCCTCGGCGCGCGGCGCGCGCGAGACGGGAAGGCGGCGCATGCGCGTTTCCCAGGCCTCGCCCATGGCGTAGGTGGCGGGCTCCCAGTGGGCGCGGATCTTCGGGGTGGTGGTGGTGCCGCGCAGGTAGTCGTGGATGCTGCGCGCAGCCTGCTGGCCGGTGGCGATGGCGTCGATGAAGAGGCGCGGCCCGAGGACCACGTCGCCCCCCGCGAAGATGTCGGGCTGCGAGGTCTGGAAGGTCTCGGGATCGACCTCGATGAGGCCGCGGTCGGAGAGGCGGATACCGTCTTCGGGCTTGAGGAAGTTGAATTCTGCCTTCTGCCCGACGGCCATGATGACGGTGTCGACCTCGATCCGCTCGACGTAGGTCTCGTCGAACTGAGGCGCGAAGCGGCGGGACTGATCGAACACCGACAGGCAGCGGATGAACTCGACGCCCCGGGCGCGGTCCTCACCAAAGACGAGGCGCGGTCCGAGCGAGGGATGGATCTCGACTCCTTCATGCTTACCCTCCTCGATCTCCACCGCATCCGCCGGCATTTCGTCGTGGCTTTCGAGGCAGGCCAGATGCACCTGGGTGACCCCGGCCTTCGCGGCCGCCGTCCGGACAACGTCCGCGGCCATGCGGAAGTCGCCGGGCCCGCCCGCGGCGGCCCGGAGAGCGGAACGGGCCACGTCGAAGGCGACATTGCCGCCGCCGATCACGAGGACGCGAGGCCCGATGTCGACCTTCTGGCCGAGGTTCACGAGCTTGAGGAACTCGAGGCCGTTGATGACCCCGGGCAGGCTGGCCCCGGGGATGTTGAGCGGCCGGCTGCCCTGCAGTCCCGCGCCGATGAAGATGGCCTTGAAGCCCTCGCGGCGGAGGTCGCTCACCGTGCGCCCGGGAACGCCGACCGGGCTGTTGAGGCGCAGGTCGACGCCCAGGGAGAGGATGGCGTCGATCTCCTTCTGCACCACCTCGCGCGGCAGACGATAGAGCGGCACGCCGAGCGTCAGCATGCCGCCCGCCACCGGTCCCGCCTCGAACACCGTGACCTTGTATCCGGCGCGGGCCAGATCGTGGGCCACGGTCAGGCCGGCCACCCCCGAGCCGACCACGGCGATCTTCTCCGTGTAATCGCCGGGCGGCGGCAGCATCCTCGCGTCCGCGTAGCGGTGATAGAGGGCGTCGCTTCCCGTCTCGTTGCCGAACTGCTCGGTGGCGAAGCGCTTGATGGCGCGGATCGACACCGGCGCGTCGACACTGCCGCGCCGGCAGGCCTTCTCGCAGGGCGCGCCGCAGATGCGTCCGCAGATCGAGACGAAGGGATTCGTGGCCCGCGCGATCCGGTAGGCGTCCTCGTCGCGGCCCTCCGCCACCGCGGTCACGTAGCCGCAGGCGTCCGTGAACACGGGACACCCGACGCGGCACTTGACCTGTTCGACCCAGTAGCGCTCCTCGTCGGGGATGCGCAGCCGTCGATACGCGGATGAGAGGGCGGCGTGCTCGGTCAAGGGATCAGTCCTCGTTCGTGGGCTTTCGGACGATGGCGTAGTACCAGAGGCCGGCCGCGAAGAGAGCGAGAGCGACGGCGATGATGCCGAAGATCAGGCTCCCCGGGTCGCCGGTCGCCACGTTGAACTCCTGAACCAGCGCTCCGCGCGACGCGTTGTCGACCTCGCCCCTCCAGTAGTTCCTCAGATAGACGAGCCCGAACAGGGCGAAGCAGACATACGCCATCTTCAGGAACGTCGGGATGGGCGTTCCCGCCCTCTCCGTGATCCAGCCTCCCGCCATCTCGTGGATTTCGTCGGGTTTCTTCTGGTCTTCGCTCATGCTTTCCTCCCGTCAGTGGTTGCGGCCTGAGGTTCGTCGTCTTCGAGCATCCGGTACTTGGGCGCCTCGTCGTCGCGAACCGCGCCCGAACGGATGGCGAGGCCCAGGGCTACGAGCGCGCCCGCCACCATCAGGCCCATGAAGGCGTACATGGGGACGGTGGACAGGACGGTGTAATCGCTCATCTCACTGCTCGTAGTCGCCCGAAGGCCGCCAGTTCTTGGCGCGGCCGAGCGACTGGATGTACGCGGTGAGGGCCGCGAGCTCCTTCGGATCGTTGGCGATCCAGGGGAAGGGCGGCATGGCGGATCCGGGAACCAGGCTCCGCGGGTCGCGGAAATGGGCGGCGTGCCACTGGCCGTCGTATTTCCCTCCGACGCGCGAGAGGTCGGGGCCGGTGCGCCTCGTTCCGAACATGTGCGGCTGGTCGTACACGAACTCGTCCGGCGTCGACACCGGGCTCTTCTCGCCGCGCCACCCCGAGCGGATGGTGTCGGCCTCGATGGTGCGGGTTTGCTGGGTGTGGCAATACCAGCAGCCCTCCCGCACGTAGATGGCCCGGCCTTCCATGATCGCCTTCGCATCCGCGTCGCCGCTCTTCGCGAGCGTCGCGTAGTCCTTGAGGCCCGGGGCGGGCTTGCTCCAGCTCTTGTCGAGGAGGGCGGGGGCGGCGGTGGTGAGGATGCCGCCGATCCAGAAGAACACGGTGGCGGCCACCGCGAAGATCATGCTGCTCTTGTTGACCTTGTTGATCATGGCGTTCTCCTAGAGCGCTTCCGACGGGCGGTCGGCCCGTCCCGTGAATGTGGCGACGATGTTCCAGAAGAAGATCAGGATCCCGCCGAACATCAGGATTCCGCCGATCAGCCGGACCGCCCAGAAGGGCTGCATGAACTTCACCGTGTCGATGAAAGGAATGGAAGGGTCGTTCCACTGCAGGCCCTGGAGGAATCCGCCGATCCAGAGAGAGACGAAGAACGAGAGGCCGCCCACGAGCCACATCCAGAACGAGGCGTTGGCGAGGGCCTGGGAGTGGAGCTTTGTCTTCAGCATCCGCGGGATCGCGTAGTAGGCGCCGCCCACCGCGAAGAACGAGAACGCGCCCAGCACGGCCATGTGGGCGTGGCCCACGATCCAGTCGGTCTTCGAGACGATCGCGTTCACCGAGCGCAGGCTGTGCATCGGCCCCTGGAAGCAGGTGAGGAGGTAGAAGATCGTGCCCGACATCAGGAACTTGATGGGCACGTTGTCCTTCAGTTGGTGCCATTGGCCCTTCATGGTCGCGAAGAAGTTCCAGACAAGCGACCAGACCGGGATCATCAGCATGACGGAGAAGAGGATCGACACGGTCTGGAGCCATTGACTGATGGGCCCGTGCAGCATGTGGTGCGCGCCCGTCCAGACGTAGACGAATGCGAGGGACCAGAAGCCGATCATGGAAAGTCGGTGCGAATAGAGGGGCGCCTCGGAAGCCTTCGGAATGAAGTAGTACCCGAGGGCGAGACCGAGGGGCGTGAAGATGAGGCCCACCGCGTTGTGCACGTAGAACCAGTTGAGGTTCGCCTGGTTGACGCCGGACGTGAACATGGTGGCGAAGTTCCCGACCAGGTACACGAACGCGGTCCACAGGATGGAGGCCAGGATGTACCAGAGCGACACGTACATCTGCTGGTACTTGCGGACGGCCACCGTCGCGAAGATGTTGATCCCGAACATGATCCACGCGATGACCACGAGTATGTCGAGCCAGAGCGGCAATTCGGCGTACTCGAGGCCCTGGTTGAAGCCGAGGGAGATCGTCACCACGGCTCCGAGAATGATGGTGATCCACAGGGCCAGGGTGGCAAGACCGAGCTTCTCGCTCCACAGCTTCACCCCGCACAGCCGCGGCACGAGGTAGTAGATGAGGCCCATGTCCGCGGCGAGGAGCCAGCCGAAGAGCATCCCGTTGGTGTGGACCGGCCGCATCCGTCCGTAGGTCAGCCACGAGACCGAACCCAGCAGGGTCGGATACTGGAGCTTCGCCGCGATCACCAGGGCGTAGATCCCGGAGACCACAAAGAAAAGCCCGGCGGCCATGACGAAGCCGAAGGCACTCTTGTCTTCATGGGCCGCCATCGCGGACGGCCCCTTCACGTCTTCAGCGCTCATGAGACTTCTCGCCTCCCTCTTTTGCGGTGTTCCCGGTCTTGGCCTGCGTCTCCGGAGAGGGCGCTGTCTGTGCTGCCTGTGAAGCTCCTCCCAGGCCGTTCAGGCCGTGGATGTAGTTGATGACGTCGCCGATCGACTTGTCGTCGAGATTGAAGTCGAAGCCGGCCGCGGGCATGGCCGAGCCCTGCACGCCGTACTTGATGCTCTCGTGCAGGCGCGCGTAGGACGCGGCGGTCACGAAGGGCTTGTTCCGCAGGTTGCGGGGCCGGGGCCAGATGTCGACCGCGTTCGGACCGTGGCCGTCGGCCTTCTTGCCATGGCATCCCCAGCAGCGGTCGAGGAAGATGGCCTCGCCCCGCGCCGTGCTCTCGGCCGAGAAGGGAACGGGGTTCGTGGTGGGCACCTTGCGGTTGGTGGCGACCCGCGCGGTGCCGCCCTTCGAGATGTTCTCGAGCACGTAGTCGACGAGGCGGGCAGCGCGTTCCTGTCCGAGAACCTTGCCCCAGGGCGCCATGCTGGTGCCGGGGACGCCGTTCATCACGCTGTCCACGAGACGCTCGTGCGGCTTGCTCTTCAGGAACGCAGCCTTGGTGAGATCGCGGGGCCGCGGGTCGAGGTAGCGCGAGATCAAGCCGTCACCCGCGCCCTTCTCACCGTGGCAGCGCGCGCAGATCGCCTTGTACTCCTCGGCCGGGTCGTCGACGATCTTCGGCATGGGGAGCGTCGTGAGGTACTCGGTCAACGCCACGAAGGCCTCGTTGGGCAGCGGGTAGGGCGGCATGATGGATCCGGGAACGACGCTCCTCGGGTCCTTGAAGTGGGCCATGAGCCACGAGTAGTCGCGCTGCGCCGAGGCGTACTCGATATCCGGCCCCACCCTCCCGTCGACGCCGCCCAGCTTGTGGCAGCTCAAGCAGCCTGCTTTGGGCAGGAGCATCTCGCCGCGTTTGGCGGCGACCTGCGTGGCCATCGCCTGGGCCGCCTCCGGGCCCGCGATGACCGCGACCTCCAGCCACTCGGGCCGGGCCTGCTGCGCCGAAACGAACTGCTGGAGCGGCGCCCGGGAAATGCGCGAGCCCTGCTGCGCCTTGAGGAAGGTGGCGAGGGCCTGGCGCTGATGATCGGTGAGGTCCTGCTTCGGCATGGTCGACGTGGGATTGGTGGCCCGCGGGTCGAGGATCTTTCCGAGGATGTAGTCCGGCCGGCGCCTCCGCCCCACCTCGGTCAGCTCGGGCCCGATCGAGCCGAAGCTCAGGCCCGAGATGGTGTGGCAGGTGTAGCAGGCGCGCTGGAAGAAGAGCTGCCGCCCCTCGTTCACCAGGGGCGCATGCTCCCAGCCCGGCTCCACGTGGCACTGCACGCAGTTCGCCTGGATCATGTCCTTGCTGACCATGGGCCACGGCCAGTCTTCTCCGCCCTCGTGGGCCGCCTTGGTGAACACCGCGCGTCCCTGGCCGTCGTGGCACACCGTGCACCCGTAGGTCTCGAACTTGTGGCCGGGGATCTTCGGGTGGGTCTTGAGGGGCTGGTTGGCGCTTTCGAAGCGGGGGTCGTCGATTGCGATGTGGCAGGTCTGACAGCGGTCGACGCGCTCGGCGCCGAAGCTGCGGACGATGGTCTGCTCGATGGCGGGCCGGCGGCTTCGCAGGGTCTCCTTGACGAGATCGCTGGTTCCCGGCTCGGCGATCGCCTTCGCGAAGTAGTCGCTCTGGTACTCCTGCCAGCGCGCGAAGAACTGGTCGTAGAAGACGATGCCGTGGATCACCAGGACGATTACGGAGAGGACGGCCAGGGCTGAGCGCATGATCTATCGCCTCACCTCGAGGTCACCAGGGGGTGATGAGGGCCCAGTTTGGGCCTCGGAAGAAGGATCCAATGATCATGAAGACGAGGTTCGTGATCAGGAGCAGGGTGAAGATCACGTTCGCGAGGAGCCGGTGCCTGGAGAACCAGACGCCGGTGCCGCGTGTGCCGCGATCGAGGTACGGAACGAGGAGGAGCAGGATGACGAAGATGGTGGGCACGCCGATGCCGCCCCAGAAAGCCGAGTAGGACACCATCTCCTGCAGGCCCAGGAAGTACCACGGCGCCTTCGAAGGGTTCGGCGGATGCGTGGCGTCGGCCGGCGCCTCGAGGGGCGCGTTCAGAGCGAGCGACATGCAGAGGATCACGACCACGGTCAGGGCGAAGCAGAAGAGCTCCGCGATGAACAGGTTCGGCCAGGAGTAGACCGTGTTGTCCGGAGTGTTGCCGACCTTGGTGAAGGGCCCGCGCACGAGGCCCATGACGCCGAACTGGCGGGTCTTCTGCGTCTTCGCCAGGGGCGCAAGTCCTTCGTGTTTGCCTTCGATGGCCGCGGGAAACTGCGCCTGGGACTCGGGCAGGTCGGCGCCCTCGGGGCGCGAGAGGCCTCCATCCTTCCGGATGCGCCAGAAATGCACGGCGACGAGCAGTGTGATGGCGGCGGGAATGATGGCCACGTGGAGGACGTAGAAGCGGATCAGGGCTTCCTGTCCGACCACGCGGTCGCCCAGCAGGAGGAAGCGCATCTCTTCGCCCACGAAGGGGGCGTAACCCGCGATGGCTGTGCCCACGGTGATGGCCCAGAAGGCAAGCTGGTCCCAGGGGAGCAGGTAGCCCGTGAACGAGGCCACCAGGGTAAGGAGGAAGAGGACGACTCCGATGATCCAGTTGAACTCGCGGGGCGCGCGGTAGCTGCCGGTGTAGAACACACGACACAGATGGAGGCCCACGATCGCTACCATCGCGTGAGCGCCCCACCGGTGCATGTTCCGCAGCAGCGTGCCGAAAGCGACCGTGCCGGACAGGTCGAGCATGCGGTTGTGCGCCTGCTCCACCGAAGGCACGTAATAGAACATGAGGAGGAAGCCCGAGGCGGTGAGGATGATGAAGAGGCTCAGCGAGAAAACGCCGAGGCCCATCGTGTACCAGGGCTTCAGCGAGTTCGCGTGCGTCTTGATCGGATGGATGTGGAGGAACAGGTTGGTGAACGTGGTCTGCGAGCGCCCGAGGTCCGAACTCGGCAGCGGGTTCCGGAAGACGGAGCGCCAGACGTTCTTGGGCAGATCGATGATGTTCTGGAGCATGTCGCCCTCTAGACCTTGAGGAACGTCCCCGGATCGACGGGCGCCGCGGTGTCGATCTCCACGTCCCCGGAGGGGGCGAGGGAGCAGCGGTACCAGGGCAAAGGACGGGGCGCGGGGCCGGCAAGGACGGTGCCTTCCGCGTCGAAACGGCTGCCGTGGCAAGGGCAGTCGAACCCGATGTCGGTGGTCTGTATGACGCAGCCGAGATGCGTGCAGGTATTCGAGATCGCCGCGACACCGGCGTCGGTGCGGATCAGGGTCACGCGCTGACGCGTGAAGGGAAGGCGCGTGCCGGGCGGGAAGGTCTCGGGCTTGCCGACCCTGAAGCGGGAGGGCTCGCCGTACGTCACCCGCGGCCTGAAGAAGAGCAGGTTCGAAAGGCCCGCGACGAATGCGGCGCCGGCGAGGCCGAGAAGGCTGGTCCAGGTGAGCGCTTCGCGGCGGCCCACGTGGGCTGGCGGCACTACGGTTCCGGAGGGTGAACCGGTCATCTACGTGTTTCCTTTCGGCGTGGCGAGTGACATGTCGGAGGCCTTCGCCGGCTCGGCGTCCGGCGCGATATCGGGCCAGAACACCTGCTGCTTCGAGTCCTCGAGGTCTTTGAACTGGCCGGACCGAACGCCCCAGGCCCAGACGCATGCGAAGGCTGCGCCCATCGCTATGCCAGCTAGGAACAGGCAGATCGTGATGGTCAGCATGGTTCTTGGAGGGTGGCCTGGGACGTTCGACCGGTACCGGACGGGTCCGTGTTTCGAGTGCTAGAGCAGGGGTCGTGCCAGGCCGGTGACGGGGAGAGCGGGCGGACCGCGCGCGTTGGTCTCAGTGCGACGACGACCGCTCTGGAGAAGGGCGCAAGCAGAGTTTGCGCGGCTTTCCGCGATGTGCGCACCGTTGAAAAAGCTGCGCGCGCGTCGTTGCGCGCAGCGAAGTTTTTGCGCGCGCGAGCCGCTCGACTGAGTCGGCAGGAAGCGCGCCTGGTGAGGCTAGATGCTGGTTTCCAGAGAGGTCCGCTGTTTCGCCGCCTGGTGGATGATGAAGCCCGTGGGCAGTCCGACGCAGAGGATGTGGGTGAGGATGCCGTCCAGGAGAACGGCCGGTGGGTGCTTCACCGGCCCGATCGCGGAAAGGGGGAAGACGACGAACTGCATGAAGAAGTAGACGGCCACGCTATAGAGGGGCCCGAGCGAAAGCGCGTGACGCACGAGGAGGCGCGCCTGACGGCTTGCCGCGTAGTACGCCCCGAATACGCAGAAAGCGATGAAGAAGTGGAGGGCCAGGCCCAGGACGGCGGTGGACATCCCGCCTTGATAGGCCTCACGGCCGAGAGCGCCGCTCGCCACGCTCTGCAGGACCCGAACCGCCGATCCTCCTTTGTATGTGGCGAAGAGTATCGGTTTCAGTATGTCGAGCACGCCTACGGCCAGGCCGCCGCGCAGGATCGTGGCGGCCGCGGGAGATCCGAGCGACGGGAGCGTCACAGACCCTGGATCGAGGAGTTGCGCGCCGCCTCGCGAACGATGATGCCTGTGGGCAGTCCCACGCAGAAGATATGAGTGAGGACGCCGTCGATGAGGACGGGCAGCGGGGTTGGGACCCGGCCGATCGCGGAGAGGGGAAACACGACGAAGCGCATGAAGGCGAAGACCGCGACTCCGTAGATCGGGCTCAGCAGGTAGGCATGAGAGATGAGAATCGGGAGTCTTCGGCTCGCCACGTAGTAGATGGTGAACACGGTGAAGGCGATCAGGAAATGAAAGGCAAGCCCCAGCGCCGCCACGGGCAGACCGCCATCGAAGGCCTTCCTGCCCAGCGCACCGCTCGCCACCGCGTGCAGGACCCAGGTCACGGGGCGCCCCTGGAATGAGAGGAACACCATGTTCTTCAGGATGTCGAGCGATCCCATGATGAGGCCACCCGCCAGAATGGTCTGGGCCGGAGTCAGAGGCAGGCGAATCAAGCCTGCGCCTCGTCAGGCGTTGCGGGCGGCGGCGGATAGATGGTGGGGGTCATTTCGCGGACTCGAGGTCGGGAATGAGCCTAGGGATGGCGCGAACGCCCGGAAATGACCACTTGAGGCCGCGTGAGGCAGACCACTCGCGACGCCCGGGCGCCGGAGCGCCGAGCTTGGTGAGCCTCAAGCCCGCCACTAAGCTCGGTGGATGTCCGCGCGCCGTACCCCCGGTCTGCCCGCGATCGCACTCGATCGCGGATCGGCAACGCCCCTGTATCGGCAGATCTACGAGGGCTACCGCGCCGCGATCATCGAGCGCCGCCTCCGCCCGGGCCAGCGGATGCCATCCACCCGCGGCCTCGCCGACGAGCTTGGGCTGTCGCGTATTCCGGTACTGAACGCGTTCGAGCAGCTGATCGCCGAGGGCTACCTGCAGGCGCGCGCGGGGGCAGGGACTTATGTATCGAGCGCTTTGCCGCCGCAGCGGTCGGACGGCGGCCCCGCCCCTTCCGGGCTTTCGGGCCGGGCCGGGCGGGGAAGGGGACGTCGGGTCTCCCGGGTGTCCGTCCGACTGCCGGCCAGTCAGCCGTGGCTGCGGGGCACGGGCGCTTTCGCGATCGGCCAGGCCGCCATCAGTGATTTCCCCTACGCCACCTGGACCCGGCTCCTCTCTCGCCATGCCCACCGGCTGACCGCCGGGCTCCTGCGCTACGGATCACCGTTCGGGCACCTGCCCTTCCGCGAAGCGGTCGCCGACTACCTGCGGACCACGCGGGCCATGCACTGCGAAGCGGAGCAGATCATGGTGGTGAGTGGCTCACAGCAGGCCCTCGCCATTTGTGCCCGGGCGCTGCTCGATCCCGGTGACCAGATCTGGACCGAGAATCCCGGTTATCACGGCGGACGCGCGGCTCTCCAACTCGCGGGCGCCCGGGTGGTGCCCGTGCCCGTGGACGCAGAGGGCCTCGACGTCGCCGCTGGAATCTCCCGCGCGCCGGAGGCGCGCGCGGCGCTCGTGACGCCCTCCCACCAATACCCGCTCGGCGTGTCCATGAGCGCTTCCCGCCGCCTTCAGCTTCTCCAGTGGGCGAGTTCCCGGGGAGCGTGGATCATCGAGGACGACTACGACAGCGAGCACCGTTACGAGAGCCTGCCCCTGGGCGCGCTGCAGGGCCTCGATCGGGACCGGCGCGTCCTCCACGTGGGCACCTTCAGCAAGGTTCTCTTTCCGGCGCTCCGGCTCGGCTACATCGTGGTTCCGCCCGACCTGATCGAGACCTTCGCCAAGGTGCGGGCGGCGATGGACATCTGTCCGCCCGCGTTTCTTCAGGCCGCGCTCACCGACTTCCTTCGCGAAGGGCACTTCGCTCTTCACATCCGGCGCATGCGGCGCCGGTACCGTGAGCGCCGGGCCGCACTGGCTGACGGCCTTCGAGGGGCTCTGGGTGAAGGGTTCCGTATCGTTGGCGATCAGGCGGGGATGCACCTCGTGGTCGAGCTGCCCAAGGGCCTGCGTGACCGCGAAATCGCGAAGGCGGCGGCCGAAGTGGAGTTGTGGGCCATGCCCTTGTCCTGGTGTTACGCGGGCCGGGCTCTCAAGCAGGGCCTGGTCCTCGGCTACGGAGGGAATACGGCGCCGGAGATTCGCGCGGGCGTGCGCCGGCTGGAGGAAGTGATCCGCTCGATTCGCGGAGGGAGAACCCGACCATGACGGCCGTCGATTCCTCGACCTGTCCCCTCTGCCTCCGAGCCAACGATTGCGCGATGGCGAGAAGCGCGTCGCCGTGCTGGTGCGAGCCGCTATCCATCCCGGCGGAGGTGCTCGCGCGGGTCCCGGAAGCGTACCGGGGCGCGGTGTGCATTTGCCGCCGTTGCGCGGAGGGAGCGGAGGCTCCCAAAGGCGGCACGCCCGCCCGGTAGCGCTCGCTACTTCAGGTTCTTCTGGAAGAACTCGATGGTGCGCTTCCAGGCGAGGTCGGCGTTCGCCTTATCGAATCGCGGCGTGGTGTCGTTGTTGAAGCCGTGCTGCGCGCCTGGATAGACGAAGCCTTCGTACTTCACGTTGTTCGCTTTCAGGGCCGCCTCATACGCGGGCCAGCCCGCGACCAGCCGCTCGTCCTTCTCCGCATGGTGCACGAGGATCGGGCACTTGATGTTCTTCACGTCGTCCGCGGGCGGCGCCCCGCCGTAGAAGGGAACCGCGCCGGCCAGATCGGGGATGCGGGTCGCCAGCATGTTCGCGATGCCGCCTCCGTAGCAGAAACCTACGACCGCGACCTTGCCTGTGCAGTCGGGTCGGCTCTTGAGCCAGCCAGCGGCCGCCACGAAATCCTCGCGCGTCTTCGCCTGATCGAGTTTCGGGAACACTTCGCGAGCCTTGTCCTCATCGCCCGGATAGCCTCCGAGAGGGAAGAGCGCGTCGGGGGCGAAGGCCATGAACCCCTCGAGCGCCACCCGGCGGGCGATGTCCTCGATGTGGGGGTTCAACCCGCGGTTCTCGTGCACGACGAGGACGCCCGCGAGCTTCCCCTTCTTGCCGGCCGGTCGCACGAGGTAGCCCCGCATCTTGATATTGCCCTGAGGCGACGGGTACTCGACGTATTCGCCGATGATGCGCTTGTCGTCCTTCGGAACCACCTCGGCCTCTGCGAAGCGCGGGGTCAGGGCATCGAGAATCATCGCGCCCGTCATGCCGGCGATGCCGAACTTTCCAGCCTGGTCCACGAAGGTCCGCCGGTCGATGTCGCCGTGAACGAACTTGTCGAAGAGGTCGTAGACGTTCTGATCGAATTCCCTGGGGTTCTTTTGTTCCATGGTCGGTCTCCGGAATTTTGGGAAAAGGGGCGGCGGGGAATGACCCCCGCGAATGGTTGCCGCGATCTTCGCACGATCAGCACCTCATCCCAGCGCCCTTCTCCGCGTGCCGGCCGGACGGCATACTTCACACCATGACTCTCTCCGCCTCACCCGTTCCCCGCGCCGCCTTCCTCGACTCCCGCGAGTCGTTCGACGCCTTCGTGAAGGCCTGGGAATCGGGGCGCCTGCCCAAGGTTGAGTGGACCCACGCGGCTCACGTCGCCATGGGCGCCTGCTACGTGGTGCGATACGGCGCCGCCGCCGTCGGCGAACTCCGGCGCGGCATCAAGCGCCACAACGCGGCGGTGGGGACTCTGGACACCGCAACCTCCGGCTATCACGAGACCCTGACCTGCTTCTGGACGGGAGTGGTTTCCCGCGTGGTGAAGGGCCAGGCCGACCCCTGGCTGGCGGCGCGGGAAGCCGTCAGGGAAGTCGGGGAGGCGCGCGACCTCCATCGCCAGTACTACAGTTTCGATGTCGTGCGGGACGCGACCGCGCGCGCCTCTTACGTCCCTCCCGACCTGCAAGGGCCGTACTGAGCCCGCGGCCCTCGGGACTATTTCGGAAACCGCCCGAGAGCCACGAGCAGGTCGAACTGCGCCTGACGCAGCGAGTCCTCGGCCTGGGCCACTGTCGTCTCCATGTCCCGGGCGGCGCGCTGGGCGTCGATAACTTCGATGTTCGTGGACGCTCCCGCGTCGAATGCGGTGATGGTGATCTTCAGAACCTCGCTCGCCTGTTCGGCGGCCTGGCGCGCGCTCGCCAGCACGCGCTCGTAGCCGAGAACCGCGAAGCGCGCGTTGCGGATCTCGGCTCGCGCCTCGATCTGCCTCCGGACGACCGCGTAGTCAGCGGCGTCCGCGTTGGCCTGCCTCTCGACGTGAGTGCCCGCGCGCCCGCCGCCGACGTAGATGGACTGGCGCACCTCGAAGGACAGACGCCAGGTCTTGGAAGGCTGGAAGAGACCCTTGGGCGTCAGATACTGCGGGTCGAAGTTCATGGTGAGGGTGGGCCACCAGTCCTTCGAGCTCCCGTCCAGGACGTTGCGGGCCGCCCGCTGCTCGGCGCTCAGAAGTCGAAGGTCCGAGCGCAAGGTCATCCACTCGTCCGTGATCTCCGACGGCGATATGTCGAAGATCGGCTCGGCGCTGGTGTCCACCGGGCCGTCCACGCCCATCAGGACGCCGAGGGCTTCCTGAGAACGCCGCAAGCCGAGGCGGAAGGTCTCGGCGAGCGTCTCGTCGACGGACACCACCTGGCCCGCGCGGAGTTCGTTCAACCGGCTCCCGAGCCCCCCTTCGCGGCGTTTCCGGTTGTAGTCGAATTGCGCGCGCGCGGTGTCCAGTGAGCGCTCGGCGATATCGACCAGACGCTTCTGGGTGATGACCGCGAGGTAGGCGGCCGCGGTCGCCACCGCCACCTGCTTGCGGGCGTCCGCGCTCGAAAGGCGCGCGACCTCGACCCGGTCTTTGGCCTGCGCGGTCGCCGCCCAGGTCGAGGCGGCGAGGATCGGCACGGAGGCGCTGATTCCCATCACCGTCTGGTTTCGCGGCTGGATGACCCCCGCGTCGAAAGAGACGGCCTTGTCGAGAGTGGTGTTGGTGATGGTTGCGGAGACGCTCGGAAGACCCGCGGCCCGGACCTGCTGCAGAAGACCCTGGGAGCGGAGGATGCCCGCCGCCGCGATCGCGACGGTGGGGTTCTTTTCGAGCGCCTGGTTGATGGCTTGGTCGAAGGTGACCGACGGCAGGGGCGAAGGGGCCGGGGTCTGAGCGCCGGCCGGCGCCACGAGAGCTAGGATCAATAGGAGCGCCACTCCCGCGGCTCCGATCCCATGACCGGCGGGGCCCGGCGAGCCGGGCGCGCCTTCCTCTTCGTCGTGTGAGCGCCGGCCCTTGCCGGGCGCCATGGTGCGGATCACCACGTACAGCACCGGTATGAAGATGATGGAAAGGATGGTCGAGAGCAGCATGCCGCCCGCGACCGTGGTGCCGATCGAGTTGCGGCCGGCCGCGCCCGCGCCGGTGGCGAGGGCCAGGGGCAGAACGCCGAGGATGAAGGCGAGCGAGGTCATGAGGATCGGCCGCAGGCGAATACGGGCCGACTCCACCGCGGCGTCGACGATGGACAAGCCGCGTTCGCGGAGCTGCTCGGCGAATTCCACGATGAGGATGGAATTCTTGGCCGCGAGACCGATGAGCAGGATCAGTCCCACCTGGCAGAACACATCGTTGGTGAACCCGCGGATGAACTGCGCCGACAGCGCGCCCAGGATGGCGAGGGGCACGCCGAGGAGAATGATGAAAGGCAGGATGAACGACTCGTACTGCGCGGCGAGCACCAGGTAGACGAGGACCACGCTGAGGGCGAAGATGGCCCCGGCCTGCGAGCCCGACTTGATTTCCTCGAGAGACTGGCCGGACCAAGCGAAGCTGTAACCGGCGGGCAGCTTCTTCGCGAGATCCTCCATGGCGGCGAGGGCCTGTCCGGAACTCACTCCCGGCCCCGGGCTTCCCGTGATTTCCGCGGAGCGGAAGAGGTTGTAGTGGGAGATGACCTGGGGCGCCGTGGTTTCGCGCAGCTTCACGACCGAGTCGAGCGACACCATCTGGCCGTTCGATCCTCGCGCGTAGAGCTGACGCAGGTCGCGCGGCCCGGCTCGGAACTGCTCATCGGCCTGGACGTAGACGCGATAGGCGCGGTTGTTGAAGTCGAAATCGTTGACGTACTGCGAGCCCAGGAAGACCTGAAGCGCGTCCGTCACTTCCTGGAGGGGCAGGCCGAGGCTCCGCGCCTTGTCGCGGTCGATGTCCACCACGAGCTGGGGATCATCCGCGCGGAAGCTCGCGAAGAGGCCCTGCACCTTGCCGCCCTTCGTGGCCTCGCCGATCAGGCCGCCCATGGTGGCGGCCAGGCCGTCCAGGGTGGGGGCGCCGGTCTGATCGAGAAGCTCGAACTGGAATCCGGCGAACGTGGAGAGGCCCTGGATGGCCGGAGGCGGAAACGACACCACGATCGCTCCGGGGATGCTGAACAGCGGACCTCGCAGCCGGTTCAACACGGCGTTGAGCGAATGCTCGGGGCCGGGCCGGTCCGCGTAGTCCTTGAGCCGGGTGAAGATCATGCCGTTGTTGGGGGCCGCGCCCGAGAACGAGAAGCCCATGACCGAGAAGGTGGCGAGGACATCGGGGTCTTTGAGCATGACCTGCTCGGCCTGCTCCGCGATCTTGTTCGAGTACTCGAGGGAGGCGCCGGCGGGGGCCTGCACCAGGGTCATGATGTAGCCCTCGTCCTCTTCGGGGACGAACGCCGAGGGCACGATCCGGTAGACGCCCCAGGTCGCGAGAAGGCCCGCAGTGAAGAGCACGATCATCGCGACGCGCCGTCCCATGGCCCGGCGGACGAACGCGGCGTAGGCCGCGGTGCCGCTCTCCACGAACCGGTTGAACGCGCTGAAGAACCGGCCATGCGTGTGGCTTTCCTTGTCCAGCAGCAGGGCGGACAGAGCCGGCGTCAGGGTCACCGCGTTGAAGACCGAAAGAACGACCGCGAAGGCGATGGTCAGCGAGAACTGCTGGTAGAGCCGTCCGGTCACGCCGGGGAAGAAGGCCACGGGCACGAAGACGGAGACGAGGACGATGCCGATGACGATGACCGCGCCGAACACCTCGCGCATGGCGTCGATGGCCGCCCGTCTCGCCGATTTGTGGTACTCGCTCATGTGCCGCTCGATGTTCTCGATGACCACGATCGCGTCGTCGACCACGATGCCGGTCGCGAGCACGATGCCGAAAAGGGTCAGGGTGTTGATCGAGAAGTTGAAGAGCTTGATGAAGGCGAAGGTGCCGATGAGGGACACCGGGATGGTGATCGCCGGGATGACGGTGGAGCGCCAGTTCTGGAGGAAGAGGAACATCACGAGGATGACGAGGGCGATGGCCTCGCCCAGGGTCTTCACCACCTCGATGATGGACTCGCGCACGACCACCACGTTGTCGAAGGCCACGCGCCACTCGAGCCCGGGGGGGAAGCTCTTTTCGAGCCGCGCCATTTCCGCCATGACGCCTTCGAAGACGTCGATGGCGTTCGCCGAGGGCAGGAGGGTGATGCCGATGCCTTGCGCCTCGAGCCCCATGAACCGGAGGTTGGACGCATACGTCTCGGCCCCCAGTTCGACGCGGCCGACGTCCTTCACCCGCACCATTGCCCCGTCTCGCCCGGCCTTGATGACCACGTCCTCGAACTCCCGGGCCTCGACCAGGCGGCCCATGGCCCGCACGCTGATGGTGAACGCCTGGTCCTTCGAGGACGGAGCATCACCCAGGGCGCCTGCCGCCACCTGGACGTTCTGTTCGCGCAGGGCATTAACCACGTCGGCCGCGGTGATCCTCCGGCCCGCGAGCTTCGCGGGGTCGAGCCAGAGCCGCATGGCGAACTTGCGCTCGCCGAAGATGAGCACGTCGCCCACACCCTTGACGCGCTTCAGCGCATCGCGGACGTAGAGGTCGATGTAGTTGCTGATGAACTGGGAGGTGTACCGGTTGTCCTTCGAGAAGAAGCCGAGGCCGCCCATGAAGCCCGTGGTGTTCTTGACCACACTGATGCCGTTGGTGCGGACGTCGGCGGGCATCCGCCCGAGCGCCTGGTTGACGCGGTTCTGCACGTCGACGGCGGCGAGGTCGATGTCCCGGCCGATGTCGAAGGTGACGTTGATGGTGGAGAACCCGCTGTTGGTGCTGGACGAGGTGAGATAGCTCATGCCCTCGACGCCGTTGATGGCCTGTTCGAGCGGAGTGGTGACCGCGCTTTCCACCGACTGCGCGTTGGCGCCCGTGTAGATCGCGGTGACCGTCACCGAAGGCGGGGCGAGGTCAGGGTAGCGGGCGATGGGCAGGGTGGGGATCGCCACCGCGCCCGCGAGAATGATGAGAAGGGAGCAGACCGTCGAGAGGACGGGTCTTCGGATGAAAACGTCAGTGAGCATGGCCTACTTGCCCTTCGCCGCTTCGGGAGCCGGAGCGGGAGCGGCCGGGCTCACCGGCGCGCCATCGCCGATCTTCTGCAGGCCGCCGACGATCAGCTGCTCGCCGGCCTTCAGCCCGTCGCGCACCACGTAGTCGTTGCCGATGATGTCGCCGAGCTGCACCGCGTGCTGCTTCGCCACCAGGCCCTGGTCCCCCTTTTCGGCCACGAAGGCGAAGTACTGGCCGTTGACGCGCATGACCGCGGTCACGGGAACGGTGAGGCCCGGCTCCGCGCTCCAGACGATGCGCACCCGGATGAACTGATCGGCCCGGAACCGTCCCCGCCCCTCGACGAGCGTGGCCTTGGCCAGGATGGTCTGGGTGGCGTCGTCGACGCTCGGAGAGACGAAGGTGATCCGGTTGGTTGCGATGACCTTCCCGTCCTCCATGATTCGAACGGGCAGGCCGACCTTCAGCTCGGCCGCCTGCGACACCGGCACATTCACGTACACCTCGAGCGCATCGTTCTCGTCGATGGTGGTGAGCATGGTGGACTTGGTGACCCGGTCTCCGACGCGTACCGGCACGTCTCCCACGACGCCCGACGCGGGGGCCGTGACCTTGTAGTAGCCGAGTTCGGCCCGCTGCTGGCTCACCTGCTCCTCGGAGGCCTTCAACTGCGCTTCGGCGGTGCGCAGCGCGGTCTCGGCCTCCTCCGCGTCGCGCTGACTCGCGGCGCCCGCCTCGAACAGCTTCCGGGTCCGCGCCGCCTGCTGGCGCGCATACTCGACTTCGGCCGCGCGCGCGGCGCGCATGGACTGCTGCGAGGCGAGGACCGCCTGCTGAGGCGCGGAGTCGACTTCGAAGAGCACGGCGCCCTGAGAGACCCGCTCTCCCGATCGGACGGCGATGCGCGTGATGAAGCCCTCGACCTGCGGCTGGATGGTGCTGGAGCGCCGCGACTTCAAAGTCGCCACGAACTCGGTCGTCTGTTCCACTGGCCTGGGGGCCAGGGTGACGATCTCGACCGCCATGGGCGGCATCCCGCCGCCCGGCCCACCCGGCCCCTGGGGCGCTCCTCCGCATGCCGCGAGAAACAGACCCCCGAGGATCCACGTCCGGCCCTTGTCAGTGAAAGTCATGGCTTCGTTTCCTTGATTGTCGGTTCGTCGAGGATGTCCGGCCTCGATGTTCAATGGTCGAGAGACTAGGAGCCGATATATGACATCGCGCGTCATATTCGGTCGCCGCGGGCGACGGAGAGCGGCGCCTTCGCGAACGGCTCCCCCTCAGGTGCGGTTCGGCGCCGTCGTTGTGACCGCCCCTTTGGCGGTCAGAATACCGGCTGGGGTCGACTCGTCGGAAGCGGTTCGGGGTTCGGGAGTGGTGCAAATGCCACAGAGACGGAAGCGCTGCTAGCATCCCTGACTTCCATGCGCGAACGCATCCTCATTGTCGATGACGAAGCTGGCGTCCGGGCGTCGCTGTCGGGAATCCTGTCGGACGAGGGCTATCGAGTCGACGCCGTCGAGACTGGAGAAGCGGGAGTCAAGGCGGTGGAATCGAACCGGTACGAGCTGGCTCTACTCGACGTCTGGCTTCCGGGAATCGACGGAATAGAGACCCTGACCCGCATTCAGGCGATTGATCCCGATCTTCCCGTGGTCGTGATCTCGGGCCACGGCACGGTCGAGACCGCGGTCAAGGCGGTGCGCCTGGGCGCCGCCGACTTCATCGAAAAGCCGCTGTCTCTCGAGCGCATCCTGCTCGCCGTATCGAACTCCCTGAGGCGCCGCAAGCTCGAACAGGAAGTGAGGGCCCTCAAGGCCGAGGTCGAGCACAAGCATCAGATCGTGGGCGAAAGCGAGGCGGTGAAGGAGCTCCTTCGGGTAATCGCCCAGGCCGCCCCGAGCAACGGGCGTGTCCTCATCACCGGCGAAAACGGCACGGGCAAGGAACTGGTGGCGCGCGGCATTCACCAGCAGAGCCTGCGCAGCGGCGGTCCGTTCGTGGAAGTGAACTGCGCCGCTATCCCCGAGGAGTTGATCGAAAGCGAGCTCTTCGGTCACACCAAGGGCTCGTTCACCGGGGCCACCGCCTCGCGCAAGGGCAAGTTCGAGATCGCGGACGGAGGGACGTTGTTCCTCGACGAGATCGGCGACATGACCCTCAAGACCCAGGCCAAGGTTCTCCGCGCGCTCCAGGAGCAGAAGATCGAGCCCGTGGGCGGCGCCGCGAGCGTGAACGTCGATGTCCGCGTCATCGCCGCGACCAACAAGAACCTGGAGGACGAGATCCGCAAAGGAACGTTCCGCGAGGACCTCTACTTCCGCCTCAACGTGATCCCCATCCACGTCCTTCCCCTGCGCGAACGCCGCTCCGACATCCCCCTGCTGGTGAAGCACTTCAGCCGGGAGTACGCGGCGGAGTACGGGAAGCACATCAAGGACTACGCCTCCGAGGCCATGGAGATGCTCTCGGCCCACGACTGGCCGGGCAACGTCCGCGAGCTGCGGAACATGGTCGAGCGCCTCGTGATCATGGCGAAGGGCGACGTGGTCCAGGTGAGCGATCTCGGCGTCCTGCGCTCGCCCCTTGCCGCCGACCAGCCTGCCTCAGCACCCCCCGCGCCGACCCGTGATCCGGGCCCCGCGGCCGCGGGCGGGGCCGTGCTCAACGGAGACTTCGAGAGTCTCGCTCTCGCGCGCGAGGATTTCGAGCGGCGCTACATTGCCCGGAAGCACGAGGCCTGTCACGGCAACATGAGCCGCACCGCCGAGGCTCTCGGCGTGGAGCGGTCGTATCTCTACAAGAAGATGAAGGCCCTGGGCCTCATCGCCCCGAAAAGGGGCGCGGAGTCGACGGAAGCTGACGCGTAGCGCGAGCCGCCGGACGGGCGATGATTGCGCCTACTCCGAGCGCAGCCGGGTCTCCAGCACCTGCGCGTTCGAGAATCCCGTGAGCTGGAGGTAGTGCTCGGCGGAATCGATCAGCGCCTGAACGGGCACCAGTCCCACGATCTCCGAGCCGGCAATGGCGACGCCATAGCGCGCGGCCTCGTTCCGGATGGTCTCGGTGACGCGGAAGAGCGGGGTCTTCGTGAAGTCGGTCATGTTCATCGAAACCTGGGCGACTTTCCGGCCGTTGATGTCGACGATGAGGCCCATGGCTTTCACGAAGCGGTAGCCGCCGGTGCTGTGGCGGATTCCCTTGGCGATCTTCTTCGCGATCTCCACGTCGTCCGTGTTGAGATTCACGTTGAAGGCGATGAGGGGCATGCGCGCGCCCACCACGACAGCGCCGAAAGAAGGATGAGGCTCGGCCGGACCGAAATCGGGCTTCCACTGTGGATCCTTGAGCTTGGCCTCGAGACCCTCGAACTGGCCCCGGCGTATATCTTCCAGGCCTTTCCGGTGCGGCGCTGAAGCGGCTTCCTCGTACAGGAAGACCGGGACGTTGTGCGCCTTCGCGATGGCCTCGCCCGTGCGCCGGGCGAGAGCGACGCAGTCCTTGATGGTGGCGCCCTCGAGAGGAATGAAGGGGACCACGTCCACCGCGCCCATGCGGGGGTGTTCGCCCCGGTGGGTTCGGAGATCGATCACCGCAAGACACGCCCCCACGAGCGCGAGGGTGGCGTTGAACAGCGAGTCGGCGTCGCCGGCCAGGGTCAGCACCGATCGGTTGTGCGACGCGTCCGACTGCAGGTCCAGGACCCGGGCGGAGCTTTCGGCGCGCACTTTCGCCACGATTGCTTCCACGATGTCGGGGCGCGCGCCCTCGGAGAAATTTGGGACACACTCAATCAGCATGAAGCGTCCACTTTACTAGCGCAGGCTTTATCCTTCCGTTCTCCCCCATGAATCACGAGAACCTTCCCCGTCACATCGCCGAGAGGATCGTCGCCGATTTCGGTGCGAACACGGAGTTCGCGCTGCAGGAGCTCGAGAAGTACCGGACGGAGGCGGCCGGCGTCGGCCAGGAGTGGCAGGACTACTTTGCCTACGTTATGAGCCTCCCGGCCCCGGAAGGAAGCTCCGAAACCGCGATGTACCAGCGGCAGACCGTGACCGTGGTCGAAGTGCAGCCCACCCATGCCGCGGTGGAAGCGCCGCCCGAACCGGCCCCCGGAGGGCTCGCCGGGCTCTGGGCGGTTGAACCGGCAGCGCCGGCCGCCGCCGCGGAAGCCACCGTCACACCCGCCGCCACCACCCAGTTCTTTGAACGCGCCGCGACCACGGAGGCGGCCGTGGTGGTCGCCGACTCCACCCCTGCGCCTGCTCCAGCCGCTCTGGCCCCGCGATCCCGCGCCCTCGCCCCGCTGATCCTGCCCGGGGACGTGGTCGAGCCGGTACGCGGGGGCATGGTGCGGTTCGT
>JAIBCN010000159.1 GCA_019694155.1 Vicinamibacteria bacterium
AGCAGAGCCATGATCACCAAGCTCGCGCCAAGGGTGTATCCCACGAAGAGCGCCAGCGCCGCGAAGAAGCCTCCGACCGACGTCGAAGCCATCCACAGCGCGCGCAGGATCGGGCTCACCCGGCCGGTCGCCACCGCCTCGTCGAAGGTGATCTCGGCCGCGAAGGCCTGGGCCACTTTCAGCGGCGGGCCAAGCTCGCCGAGGACCTTCTCGAGGGCCGACTTCTCGTCCGGGCCGTCGGGGGCGGCGAGAACGCGCTCGCGGATGTGCGACTCGACCTCGCGCAGGGAATCGTTCGCCATGTCCTTCGGCATGAAGGACGAAAGGGAGCGCTGAAGAACGAAGAGATAGCCGCGGATCCGGGCCTCTCCGCCATCACTCAGTTTCATGGTTCTCCTTCCGCCTTTCTCACGCCTGCCGCGCCAGGGCATCGAGCTGGCGCGAAAAACTGTTCCAGTGCTGCTTCATGGCCTCGAGACGGCCGCGCCCCGTCTTGGTCAGCCGGTAGTACTTTCGCGGGTGGGGAGCCTCGTCCGCAACCCACTCGGTCTCGAGAAGCCCCTGCTGGGCGAGACGCGCGAGCAGGGGATAGACCGTGCCTTCGTTGACCACGAGATCCGTTGATTCCTCGAGGTGACGGATGATGTCGAGACCGTACCGCGAGGCTCCCGCGAGGGTCAGGAGGACGGCGAACTCGAGCCCCCCGCGTCTCAATTGTTCCTGCCAGTTTTCCAGGGTCACCGTTTATACCTCGGGTCACAAGGCATTACGGGATCCCGAGGTCTGTTGTTCCATCGACTCCATTCCCCGGAGAAGCGATTCGAGCGCGCTCTATGAACGTGACGTTTTGGAGAAACGCCAGATCGTGATCGCGAGCCGGTCCAAGGACCACCTCCGTGACTCTGGAGAGAAACCCGGCGCCGTCATTGCGAGGCCCCAATCCGTTTCGCATTGGGCCGAAGCAATCTCGCGGGCGTGGTAGTGGTGGCCCGCGGGGCCAGGGCCCGGCCGAATTTCAAAATGTGGTTGTCGCCGTCACCAGATGTTCGCGGCACCGACGACGCGCCACACAGGATCGGTCGTGGAATATGGCAGAAATTGTCCTTCGCCGGTCCTTGCGAGACCGTTCATGTACCACGCGTTGAAGACACCGCTTGTGGGATTGTGCCAGAGGATGTCTTTGCGTCCATCCTTGTTGAAGTCGGCCCGAAGTGAGACGAGCGTCCATACACTCGGCGACATGCTCTGTAGATTCGGATAGACGGCGGTGGAGGTGACTTGCGCGCCGTTTACGTACCACACCTGCATCAAACCGGTCGATTGATTCACCCCGACCAACTCATCGACCCCATCCCCGTTGGTATCCCCTCCGGCGGCAAGAACCCAGGGGGAAGCGGCCTGGGCCTGCATCGCGAAGCTTCCTATGAAATTTGCGCCATCGTGCAGGACGACCGTGACTGCCCCAGGCCACAAGTGAGTTGTTTGACGTCGCGAGGAGTCAGCACGAGAGAGCCTTTGATATGAGTTGACCGGTGTCAGGCGAAATCACGACCTGTCCTAGCGGGACAGAGCCCGAGCCTCGCGGCTCCATTCGAATGATCGGTGTCCCGGCGCCGATCCGTTGCTCAACTGTGTATGACATCGCCAGGGGGGCCGCAGGGCGTGCGGCCACGCAATCCGAAAGCCCGTACTGCATGCCCAGGGCTAGGGCCTGAGGGCTGTCAAGCCGCAGGTTGGAGCCGATTTCGACTGTGTCCCAGCCAATCGGCTGGTTGCTGTCGCGGCTGTACGTGATGTGGCCGTCCCTAAAGACTGCCCAGATATCCAGCAGCTGCATCGAGCTTGACCGAAAGACAAAGAAGTAGTTCCACGCGTCGCCATCGAACAAGTACCCGGACGTCATGACTCCGAGCGAAACGCACCTCGATAAGAACACACCCGGGCGAAACTCCTGGGCGAGGCTCGTGACCAGAGAAAGGTTTTGCAGCATCGTTGAGTTGGGAATGCCACTAGGCAGGTTCGTTGGTGTGCTTGTGGGAGTCGGTGAAGGCGTGGGCGATGTGGTTGGCCCGGCACCCCCGCCCGAGCAACCGGCGAGCAGGCCCGCCGCTCCGGAGGCGCCAAGCGCCTTCAGGAACCCCCTTCTCCGCATCCTCCCGACCCCGCTCACCTGCTCACTGCCTCACTCCCGACCCATGACCGTCGGCGATATGCCTCGTTCATGGGTCTGATGTTCTGTCGCAAACGCCCGCTGTGAACTGCCGATCCTAGGACGCGTCGAGTTCCAGGATCGTCGCCATCAGGACATCCGCGCCCTGGGCGATCTCGTTCCAGCGCGAGAGCTCCCGCGGCGAGTGGGAGATCCCGCTCACGCTCGGCACGAAGATCATGCCCATGGGTCCCAGGGTGGCGATGGCCTGCGCGTCGTGGCCAGCCCCGCTCGGGAGGCGCATGGTTTTGAGGGAGAGGGAGGCTGCCGCCTTCTCGATCGCGGTCTGAATCGATGCGGTGGCGCGCGCCCCTTCGTGGCGGCTGGTGAACGTGACTTCGACCTCGGTGT
>JAIBCN010000221.1 GCA_019694155.1 Vicinamibacteria bacterium
CCATGGGAGAGTGGGTTTGATCGAGCACCGACAGCAACGTACCTCGGGGAGAGCCATCGATCAGGTTCTCGACGAGTTCGAGATTCCGCCGCGTCGACTCGTCGAGGATCAGCACGTCGCCGTCGTCGCGCTGGGTGAGCGACGTGACGTGGGAAAGTTCGCGCTTCTGCGTGGACTTGAGATAGAGAAGCAGCGCGCCCGCGGCTGTCGCGGCCTCGGGCATGCGCTCGCAGCCCATGGCCTCGAGGTTGATCACGCCGAAGTGGCGGAGCAGTTCCTCTCTCGCGCGCTTGGCGTCGAACTCCGAATCGAGTTCGAAGACCGACGCTCCGATCTTCGCGGTGTCGAAGTGATCGGGCTTCGCGACACCCTCGGGCCACAAGAGTTCCCGGGGGCCGATCGCGAGGAGGTCGTCGAAGAATGCCTCGACCCGGCCTTCGCCCCGACGCTCGAACACGAAGAACTCGCCGGAGACGGGATCGATGACGGCGGCGCCCAAGGCCGACCGGCCCGGATAGCAGGCCGCGATGCGCGAAGCCTGGGCCAGGGGCGACTCATCGTCGATGAACGTGCCTGGAGTGATGACGCGGACCACGCCGCGCTTGACCACTCCTTTCGCGCCCTTCGGATCCTCGAGCTGCTCGCCGATCGCGACGCGGTGTCCCTTCTCGACGAGCGAGCGAACATAGGCGTCGAGGGCGCGAACCGGAACGCCGCACATGGGAATGGGGTCGCCCGTGGAGTCCTTCGCGCGCGAGGTCAGAGCGATATCGAGCAGCGGAGCCGCAATGGTCGCATCCTCGAAGAAGAGCTCGTAGAAGTCGCCCATCCGGAAGAAAAGCAGCGCGCCCGGATGTTCCGCCTTCATGCGGTGGTACTGCTGCATGGCGGGGGTGGGCGTCACGGACATGGGCGTCTCTGGTTTCAATCCGGGGGCGAGGGTCGAGGGTCGGCGAGTATAAGCTCCGTCTCTTCAGTGTCTTCCCTAGCTCGGTTGCCCACCGCCCCTCTCATCCTGGCCCTCGACACGTCCTCCTCGACAGGCAGCGTCGCTCTCTCCAGGGCCGGCTCCCTGCTGCGTTCAAGCGCGTTCGAGGCCGACCACGGCCATTCGCAACGGCTGTTGCCGGCGATCGAAGAACTCTTCAGGGACGCGGGGCTGAGGGTGGGCGACGTCGACCTCTTCGCGGTCGTGATCGGCCCCGGTTCGTTCACGGGGCTGCGCGTGTCCCTCGCGAGCGTCCGGGGACTCGCGGGAGACAAGCCCTGCTTCGGCGCCCTCGCCACCGATGTCGCGGCGTGGGCGGCGCGCGGGCGCGGGTTGCGGGTCCTCGCCATGACCGACCTCTTTCATGGCGAGGTCTTCGCAAGCGTCCATGACGACGCCTCTGTGCTGATCTCGAACCGCGAATCGGGCGATGTCGCGGCCGTCCTGTCCGCGCTGCGGGGTTTCCTGACCTCGCCAGCGGTGGCGATCGGATCGGCGGCGACGAAGCACGAGAAGGAGATCGAGGCGGCCCTTCCGGGCGTGCGGGTCCTGGGCCTGGAGGGCGGTCTCGCCCCGCACCTGGCCGGTCTCGCCGCCGTCAAAGCCTCCGCGGAGACGATTCAACCCGCGGGCGATCTGCTTCCTTTCTATCTGCGCGACCCGCTGACCCGGGGCCTCCTCAACTCTCAGCCGCGAGCCACGTGACCACGGGTCCCATCGAACCAGGCCCTGGGGGAATGGTGTTCGGCGGGGCCCGCCGGGACGATCTGGACGCCCTCGCCGCCATCGAGCGTGGCTCGCCGCAAGCCTGGACTCGTGAGGCCATGGCCGCCGAGCTCGAAAACAACCCGCCCACGCTCTTCGTGCTGCGATCCCCGGCAGAGGTCACCGGGTTCGCGGTGATCCGCGTTCAGGGCCCGGACATGGACATCGTGAACCTGGCGGTGTCCCCGGAGCGGCGAGGACGCGGACTCGGCCGCTTCCTTCTCTCTTCCCTTCTCGACCACGCAGCCTCGATGGGCGTCCAAAGCGTGTTCCTGGAAGTTCGAGAGGGAAATCGGGGAGCGCTGGCGCTCTACCGAAACGCCGGATTCGAAGTGACCCAGAGGCGGCCGGGTTTCTACCGGGAACCCGTTGAAAGTGCGATCCTGATGAGGCTCGAAATGAGCCATGCGGCAGGGTTGAAAGGTCCAAGAAACGCGTGCTAGGGTCGAAGTCCTGAAGCCACCTCCTCCCTTGACCTGAGGAGCGAATCTTCTTCTTCGACAGTAAATAGGAGGTCTCACGATGCCGTCACTGAACGCCGTGACTCGGGAGTCGCTGCTCGCAAGCAACGAGGAGTACCGGAGGCTCTACGAGGAGCACACGGAACTTGAGAATCGTCTCAAGGCCCTCTCTGAAAAGGCAGTCCTGACCGACGCCGAACAGATCGAGGAATCGAAGCTCAAGAAGCTGAAGCTCGCCGGCCGCGACCGCATGGAGGAGATCGCGCGACAATCACACTGACGCGCTCGTAAGACCGCACCGAGACGTACCCGGACGGCCCGACCCGCACCCGCCTGAGGGGTGCCCGGGTCGTTCTTTTGCAGAAAGCAAGGACCCCTCGTTTTGAAGATCGCTCCCGAAGGCCTCCCCTTCATCGTCATCGCCATTCTGATCGCCGCTGTCGGCGCTTACTTCTCGTGGCGGGCCTTCGCCGTGCTCCTGGTCCTGGCGATCTTCGTGACCGCTTTTTTCCGCGATCCATTCCGTGAGATTCCCCAGGGCAAGGGGCTCGTGGTTTCGCCCGCCGACGGCAAGGTGGTGCTGATCGTTCCCACGCCGGACGGCCACCCCGCGGGAAAGGGCTCGACCCAGATCTCGATCTTCCTCTCGGTGTTCGACGTGCACATCAATCGAGCGCCCATCGCGGGGCGGATCACCGACGTGGTCTACAACAAAGGCGAGTTCCTCCCCGCCTTCGATGACAAAGCCTCGCTTCGAAACGAGCAGAATCGGGCCTTCATCGAGGGCCCGGAGGGCCGGGTCGGGTTCACGCAGATCGCCGGTCTCATCGCCCGGCGCATCGTCTTCCGGAAGAAAGCGGGCGACGTTGTGGCGCGGGGCGAGCAGGTGGGCCTCATCCGCTTCGGATCGCGCACCGACATCTTTCTCCCCCAGGGCACGACCATCGACGTCAAGGTCGGCGACCGGGTGAGCGGCGGCAGTTCGGTGATCGCGCACCTCCCCGAGCCGCCCGCGAAGAGCTCGACGCCATGACCATCACCGACCGCCTCAAGCAGCCCGGGCTCAAGAAGGGCGCGGCGCTGCTGCCGAGCCTGTTCACCATCGGGAACCTCTTCCTTGGCTTCTCGGCGATCATCTACGCGCTCCGGCTCGAGTTCGAGATGGCGGCCCAGCTGATCGTGGTGGCGGTGATCTTCGACATGCTCGACGGGCGGATCGCGCGCATGACCGGCACCACCTCCGAGTTCGGAGCGCAGCTCGACAGCCTCTCCGACATCGTCTCGTTCGGTGTCGCCCCCGCCATCATCGCCTACCAGTGGGGCCTCGCCACGCTGCACCGGTCCTTTCTGGCCGCCTTCTTCTTCGTGATGTGCGCGGCCATCCGCCTCGCCCGGTTCAACGTCCAGCGAAAGGTGGTGGACGGGCGCTACTTCGTCGGCCTGCCCTCGCCGGCCGCCGCCGGGTTCGTCATCTCCATCATCTACTTCCGGCCCGAGCCTCTCAACGACCGGGTGGGCGCCGCCTTCACCATGATGCTCCTGGTGATCGGCGCCTTCCTGATGGTGAGCACTCTTCGCTACTGGTCGTTCAAGACGTTCGATCTCAGGAGCCGCCGCAGCTACTTCGCCATGGTGGGCATCGCGGCGCTTCTGGCCCTCATCGCGACCGAACCGGCCTGGGCGCTCCTCCTGTGGTCCTGCGGCTACACCGCGTCCGGCCCCGTCGCGTACCTCATCGGTCTGGTGCGGCGCAAGGGAGACGGAGGAGGGGCGCCCGTCACTGAGCCCCCCGCGCCGCAGCCCGAGCCCACGATCGCGACGCCCTGAGCGGGAACGAAGTCGCCTTGAACAAGCGCCCGCTCATCGGCGTCGGCGCGGTGGTCTTCGGCGCCGGCGAAGAGATCCTCCTCATCAAGCGCGGAAAGGCCCCGAACTACGGCCGCTGGATGGTGCCCGGTGGGACACTCGAGTGGGGTGAGACGCTCGAGGAAGGGGCGATCCGCGAGGTTCGCGAGGAAACCGGCATCGAAATAGAGATCGAGGCCTTCGTCGAGATCATCGAAGCCATGACGCCCGGCGAGGACGGGTATCACTTCGTGATCATGGACTACGCCGCTCGCGCGGTGGGCGGGACCCTGGCCGCGGGCTCGGACGCTCTGGAAGCGGTGTGGGTAGCGCCTCAAGCCCTGCGCGACTTCGACCTCACGCCGGAGCTCCTTCGCGTCATCGAGAAGGCCCGGCGCGCGACCAATCGCCGGCCCTGACGCGCAGGGACTCAGCCCGCGGCGAGAGGGAGCCGGAACACGGCCCGAGTGATCCCGCCGTCGCGCTCCAGCGAAGCGGAACCGCCCAGGTCCTCCGCCACCTTCTTCACCAGGGCGAGGCCGAGGCCCGACCCTTGCGTCTTGGTGGAGAAGAAGGGCTCGAAGAGCCGCGCGCGCGTCTCCTCGTCGAACCCCGGGCCCGTGTCCTCCACGATGAGTTCCGCGAACTCCCGGGCGGGAAGGCAGGAGACCCGGATCTCGCCCGCGCTCCCCACCGCCTGCACGGCGTTCTCGAAGAGATTCCGGATGGCCCTCTCGATGAGTTTGGTCTCGCCGAGAACGGGACAGTCCGGCCCGAAGCGGGCCTGGAGCTTCAGTCCTTCGGGGAGGACGTCCTGGTAGGGCTTGATCACGCTACGGGTCAGCGTGCTCATCTCCACGCGCTCGCTCCTGTCCACGGGCTCCCGCACGAAGGCCGCGAACTCCGAAGCGATGTCCCGCAGTTTCGTCACCGATTCCAGGATCGTCCGCGTGCACACCGCGACCACCGATTCGAAGGCCTCCGAGACGATGCCGCTCGCCCGGTACGCGCGCTGCAGGTGCTCGGCGGAGAGCTGGATGGGCGTCAGGGGATTCTTCACCTCGTGGGCGACCTGGGCCGCCATATCCGCCCACGCGGCGAGACGCTCACGACGCTCGATCTCGCGCTGCTGGCGGGCGAGGTCGTGGGCCATGGTGTTGAAGGAATGCGCGAGTTCGCCCACCTCGTCTCCGGTACGCACCGGCACCCGCACGGAGAGGTCGCCGTGGGCGATGCGACGCGACGCTTCCGTCATCTCGAGAACGGGGCCCGAGATCCTGCGGGCCAGGAACCAGGCGAGCATGGTGGCGACGGCAAGAAGGGAAAGGGCGGCAATGCGCATGCGCGTGTCCAGATCGTTCAGAACCGCGGCCACCTGGGCCTCGCGGTTCTGCAGGTTGACGCGCACGACCCCCGTGCGGCCCGCGGGGAGGACGAGCCGGGCGGAGACCGCCGAGGGCACGAGGCCGCCGGGGGGGCGGTGGAACATCATGTCCTCATCGGCAAGAACGAGCCGGCTGTAGGCATCCGAGGGGGCGAGTCTCGAAAGCAGACCCGCGTCCACGTCTTCCCGCACGTTGGTGGCCACGAGTTCGCCGGAATCGTCGAACAGCTCGAGGTCGTTGGACACGAGCGCCGCGACCCACGAGATGGCGGCATCGGAGATAGCCAGGGGGCCGAGCACCTCGGCCTCCTGGAATGCCGAGAGGTCGCTCAGGGACTTTCGCGCGATGGCCGCGATGCGTCGCGCCTCCGTCTCCGTCTCCGAGACCAGCCGTTGGGCGACGAAGTCGCGGACCAGGGTCTGGAAGAAGAAGAGCGAGAGAGCGGAAAGGGTGAGGAACGCCACGAACAGGCGGAAGGAATGGCGGCGGAACAATCCCAGGGCGGCCGCGCGCGTCCGCTCCCGGTTGCCGATCCACGCCCCGAGACCGAGAGCGATGGCCACGAGGAGAAGCCCATCGACGAGGAGCCGCACCCCCACCGTCCGGCCGGGCGCGCTGGAGGCGGCGCTCGGCAGCTCGAACACGTAGGTCCTCTGGTCGACCGGCACCTCTATTCGAATCCCCCCCGCAGCCGCGGACGGGAAGGTCGCGGGGTCAGGAATCGCTTCGCCTCCCGCGCCGCGCATCGCGATGAGCCGAACGCCTTTCTCTTCCGAGAGCATGCGCAGGGCCATGTTGAGGTCGGAGACGGCGCCGATGCGCACCGCGCCGAGAAGCTCTCCCGAAGAGAGGAGGAGCCGCTCGGAAACCAGCCCTCGGGCCTGGGCGAGGTCGCCGATGTCGAGAAGCGTCGCCGAGCGAGTCCACGATCCGCTCGTGGGCAGGGGCGGCTTGGGACCGCGCGGGACATCGCGCGCATACCGGCTCACCACCGTGCCGGACCGATCCAGCACCTCGACGAACGAGGGGAGGAAGGGCTGAGACAGGGTCGAGTCGGACCAGAGGTCGAAGGCAAGCTCCTCGGTGCCGAAGCGGCCGGCGGGCGAGGTTTCGAACAAGCGCGCCTGATCGATGACCCGCTCGGTGGCGGCAAGCGTCGATTCCAGGGGCCGAAGGTGCGCGCGCAGGACGGACTCCACTTCCCGCCGGGCGGCGTCGCGCTCCGCCGCGCGCGCCGCGAACTCCGCGATGAGGGCGGTCACGGAGAGCGCGGAGAGGATGCAGAGCAGAGCGAGAGCAAAGGGGCGCGGCCTCGCAAAGCCAAGCCGCGCGAAGCGGTAGGTCGCGCCCAGTGCGGACAGGAAGATCAGGAAGAGAACGAGCCCCGCCACGGGCAGGGTCGCCGGGGACGCCGAGGCGCCGTGGGTCTCGGGCGAGTGCGGGGAAATCCGGGCGAAGACGACCCCAAGAGCGGCGATGCTCTCGCGGCTGTGATCGCCGGAGGCGGGGACCGAACGGTCGGAGTAGTCGAGGCCGAGCTTCCGCGAGGGATCCAGGACGTCGACCACCTCGACGGAATCCCCCTCCCCGCGGCGGGTCTCGAGGAGGGGCGTGGAGACGAGGACGAACCAGGGCGCTGCGCCTTTTTCGGTGACCACGAGCGCGGCGCGGGAGCGCGTCGCGGCCACGAAGCGGGCCGGCGCCGACGGGTCCACCTCGGGAAGGCGCAAAGGGTCGATGGGAGAGCCCACCCACGCCACCCGGCGGCTGTCCGCGTCGTAGACGCCGACACTCGACCCATCCTGCCGGTTGGCCTTGAGGAGGACGGCGAATATCTCGGCCCTCGACTGATCCGGCCTCAGGTCCCTCGCCACTTCGCCGGACAAGGCGATCGAACGATTGAGCAGGGCGAGCGCCCGATCGCGCGCCGCCTGCACCTCGTCCCCCCGGGCCGAACCGGGGAGCCCCAGACCGAGTGCGAGGAAGAGGAGGGCAGTTCTCACATCTGGTACAGCATCAGGTAGACGACGACGCCGGTGATCGAGACGTAGATCCAGATGGGAAAGGTCACCCGGGCGATTCTGCGATGAAGGTCGAAGCGCGCCTGGAGCGCGCGAGTCAGGGTGGCCACCGCGAGGGGCGCCGCCAGGGCCGCGAGCACGGTGTGAGTCAGAAGGATCCCGAGATACAGGGTGCGCACCGGCCCCTCGCCGGAGAACTTCACCGAGCCCACCTGGAAGTGATAACCGAGATAGCTCACGAGGAAGAGGACGGAGCACGAGAACGCGGCGAGCATCCAGCGCCGGTGCGTCTCCTTTCGCCCCTTCCTGATGCTCAGGTAGCCGTTCAGCAGACAGACGGCGGAGGTGAAGTTGAGCGCCGCGTTGACGGCGGGCCACAGGGGCGAGCTCACGATGGATTCTCCCGACGGCGGAAAGAGAGGCGCTTGACACGCGAGCGCACCTGGGCGCGCAATGCGGGCGAGAGAGTCCATGCCGCGAGGGCGGCGACGCCGTAGGGGGCGAAGGCGAGGCCGATGATGGCGTAGTTCATGGCCTCGCGGATCTGGGGAGGCGACGAAGCCACCGCGTCACGGCAGAGCGAGCACTGCGCGGCCGCATCGGATGGGCCGGCGAGTTGAGCCAGGACGGCGAGGACGGCGGCCGCGGCCGCGGGCCCGAGACGTCGCCAGTCGATGCGCGGCGAGCCCATCAACGCACCGACAGCATGAGGACGGACCGGCTCTCGATCACGAGGACCAGGACCAGCGAGAGAAACAGGAAGGCGGCGATGCCGGCGGCGATCAGGCCGGATCGCTGGGTGCGCTTCAGCTCCATCCATTCGAAGACGAGGAGAGAACCCTGGGCGATCGCCGCGGGCATCACCACGAAGAACGCGAACGGCCTCGAAACCCCGAAGGCCACCGCACCCGCCGCCGCGAAAAGGCACAGGCTCCTGACCAGCATCCCGGCGATGCTGCGATTGGTCGGCCAGTACGGGCGAAGGGGGTCGATCATGCTCGGTCAGAAGAAGTAGAAGGTCGAGAGGATGAAGATCCAGACGAAGTCGACGAAATGCCAGTAGAGGGCGATGCTCTCGAGACGCTTCTCGTTCGCGGGCCCCTTCACGGCGAGGAGCCAGACCATCAGAAGCAGGCCGAGGGCCACGTGCAGGCCGTGGATCCCGGTGGCCAGAAAGAAGACCTGCATGAACGTGGAGGCGCCCCACGGATTCGAGACCAGGGGAACTCCCGCGAGCGGAGAGAGCGAGCGGGCGGTTGCAATTACATCCCACCACTCGTACGCCTGGATGGCGAGAAAGAGCGATCCCGCGAGAAGGGTCCAGACCAGCCACTTCCGGCAGAAAAGGAAGTTGCCGCGTCGCAGCGCGTCGAGGGATTCATTGAGGGTCGCCGACGAGGCGATGAGGATGAGGGTCGCGACGACCACGGGGCCGAGGGCCAGAGCGTCGCCCGGCCGGGGCCAGGGGACGGTGCCGCCGAGCCGCAGGAACAGCCCCGCGGCGAGAATCGAGCCGAAAAGAAACCCCTCGTTGACCAGAAACGCCCACACCGCGATGCGATGGGCGGGCCATTGAACCAGAGGGTTGGTGCGGGCGGTCGCGGTGACGGTCATTGCAGGCCGAAAAGAAGGAAGACGATCGCGCACAGAAGCGCGGTCAGGAAGTGGGTGACGAGCCGCGCGAGCCAGAGACCGTGGTCCGATGGACCGCTCCCCTCCACCCGTAGAACCCAGATGGCGAAACCCCCGCCCACGATCGCATGAACCACGTGCACGCCCAGAAGCAGGGCGACGAAAGCGTTGAACGGCATCTGAAGGCCGCCCTCTGCCGAGGCCACGGAGCCGATCACCCCGAGGGCGCCCGCGAGATACAGGCCGCTCGCGAGGGCCAGGGCCTGAAATCCAAGGCGCCGCCGGGCTCCCGCATCGCGGGCCGCGATCTCCACTCCACCCGAAGCGATGAGCGCGAAAGCGAGAAGCCCCAGCGGCCACAGAGCGGGCGACGGACGCCAGTCGGCGAACGAGCGCCGGACCAGGTAGGCGCTCACGAGCGAAGCGAAGAGCATGGTGGTCGCACCGAGGGATGCCACTACCGCCACCCTCGTCGCGTTCTCGAGCGCGGGACCGCGCCCTTGCGAAACCGAGGCCGCGACCCTCACGCGTTCTCCTCCGCGGGTGCGGGCTCGGACCATTCGAGCGTGGGCGCCGTCCAGGGATTCGGGCCGGCCGGATTTCCCTTCTTCAGGCTCCAGAAGAAATTCACGAAGAACAGAATCTGCGAAATGGCGAGCGCGACCGCCGCCCAGGTGATGAAGGCGTTCATGGAAGCGAGCGGCTTCAGGTAGTCGTACTGATAGGGGTCGTAGACCCGGCGGACCTGACCCTGGAGGCCGGCGAGGTGCATGGGAAAGAACGTGGCGTAGTAGAAGACGAAAGTCAGCAGGAAGTGAGCGATCCCCAGGCGCTCGTTCATGAGTCGGCCGAAGAAGAGGGGGAACCAGTAGTGCACACCCGCGAACACCCCGAAGAGGGCGGCGCCGGCCATGATGATGTGGAAGTGGGCGACCACGAACGCGGTGTCGTGGAGCTGGATGTCGATCTGGGTCTGGCCGAGCCAGATGCCGGACAGTCCCCCGGTGACGAAGAGCGAGAAGATGCCGAGCGCCCAGAGCATGGGCGTGGTGAGCCGCAAGGGACGATTCCACAGCGACGCGATCCAGTTGAAGACCTTGACGCCCGAGGGAACCGCGATGAGCGTGGTGGTGACCGCGAAGGCCGAGCCGAGGAACGGGCTCATGCCGGACACGAACATGTGGTGCCCCCAAACCAGGAAGCTCATCCCGGAGATCAAGGCCATCGCGTACACCATGGAGGCGTACCCGAAAACACGGCGACCCGTGAACACGCCGAAGAGGTCCGAGGTGATCCCGAGGGAGGGAAGCATGAGGATGTACACCTCTGGATGCCCGAGGAACCAGAAAAGATGCTGCCAGAGGATGGGCGAGCCGCCTCCGCCTTGAACCGCCTCGCCGGAGAGCACGAGGCCCGTGGGAATGAAGAAGCTCGTGCCCGCGTGGCGATCGAGGAGCAGCATGATCGATGCCGCGGTGAGCGAAGGAAAAGCGAGCAGACCCAGGATGGCTACGAAGAACATGGCCCAGGTGAACAGGGGCAGGTCCATCATCAGAAGGCCCGGCCGCCTCAGGGCCACGATGGTGGCGAGAAAATTGAGGCCGCCGAGAGTGAAGCTCAGAATGAAGAGCGCCATGGCCACGAGCCACAGGTCCTGGCCGAGGTTCGAGCCCGCGATCGCCCCCTTGAGCGCGGAGAGCGGAGGGTAGGCCGTCCATCCGGACGCGGCCGGGCCGGAGGGCGTGAAGAACGACGCGAGCATCACGACGGAGGAGACCAGGTATATCCAATAGGACAGGGCGTTGAGGCGCGGGAAGGCCATGTCGCGGGCGCCCACCTGGAGGGGGATCAGGTAGTTCCCGAATCCGCCGATGAGAGCCGCGGAGAGCACGAAGAAGATCATGATCGTCCCGTGCATGGTGAAGAGCGCGGCGTAGAACTCGGGCTTCATGATCCCCTCGTCGAACCCCTGGGGCAGAAGCCGCGACACCGCGCGGAATTCGTGGGAGGGCCACGCGATCTGCATGCGGACCAGCAGCGCGAGGAGGCCGCCCACGAGCGCCATGCCCATGGCGGTCATCAGGTACTGGAGGCCGATGACGCGATGGTCGAGCGAAAACACGTATCGCGAGAGGATGCCCCGCGATTCCCCGCCCCCGCTCATTGGACGGCCTCCTTCAACCTGGCCGCCCAGTCGGCTTTCGGGACCACCTCGACCATCCCGCGCATCCGGTAGTGGCCCAGGCCGCAATGCTCGGCGCACGCCAGTTCGAATCTCCCGGACAGGGTCGGCGTGAACGTGAACTCGGTGGCGATGCCCGGCATGGCATCACGCTTCACCCGGAACGGCGCTACGAAGAAGCTGTGGATGACGTCGAGAGAGCGGAGCCGCACGCGCACCTCGCGCCCCTCGGGCAGGACCAGCAGGCCCTGGGGCAGGATGATGTCGTCCTCGGCCGCCGGATCCTTCCGGTCGAGCCCGATGAAATTGAGCTCGGCCTGATCGACGAGCCTGGGGTCCGTGCGTCCGAAGATCCCATCCTCCCCGGGCAGCCGGAAGTTCCAGGCGAACTGCTGGGCCACGACCTCCACCACCACCGGCGGCTCCGCGCCCGGATCCGTGCTTCCGCCGGCGAGAGCGCGGGAATCGAGTTCGGAATTCACGAGGAGAGCCACGAGCACGATCGCGGTGAGCGCCGTCCACAGCATCTCCACCCGAGCGTTCTCGTGCGGGATTCGCGCCTCGCGGGGCCGCCGAAGGAGGACCAGCAACAAGGCCACATGGGCGCCCAGAAAAACGATGCCCGAGATGACGAGATTCAGGGCGATCGCCGAGTCGATGCGGCCGCGATTGGCGGCGAGGGGCGGAAGAGAGCTCGTGGCGAGGGCATAGGCCGACCAGGCGACGAAGGCGGCTGTGAGAAAAGCGAAGAGCCGCGCCAGGGCTCCGCCGTTCTTGGGGGCTTCGAAACTCATGAGCCCGCAGAGTCTATTGCCCGAACGTCCCCGGTGTCGTGGGGAGCGGCTGGCGCGATCGAGAGGCGGGCTATGCTCCGATCAACTTCGGAGGACACGTTTCCAATGAGAGTGTGCGGCAATTGCCAGAGTGACATCCCGGACGGATCCTCGACCTGCACGCGCTGCGGGGCGGAGGCGCCCAGAGGGTTCTTCTCGTTTCTCGGAGGGCTGTTCCAGAAGCGCCCGCCCGAACCGGCGCCGGCCCGCGCGACGGCGGGGAGTTCTCTCGGCTCTTTCCGCTTCGAGGTCGAAGACGTCTTCACCATCACCGGGCGCGGCATGGTGGCCACGGGGCGCGTCCTTTCCGGACGCATCGCCAAGGGTGACGAAGTCTGTTTCCGCTCACCGAAAGGCGAGGTCGTGCGCCGCACCATCGTGAACATCGAAACGGTGGGCCGCCTCGTCGACGCGGCAAGCGAGGGCGAAACCGTGGGCCTGCTGTTCACGAAGCCCGTGCCCTTCGACGTCCTCGTTCGCGGCGTCGTCTTCGAACGAGCCTGCGGTTGACGCCTCGAGATGCTCGCGCCCTTGATCAACTCGTGGGCACGGCGGCGTCAGGGCTCGCGCTTCTCGGCTGGGCCGAGGCTGCAAGGATAAGCCGAGAAGCGAATCTGGTAGCCGACCCCGACGGAGCGGGAGACGCTGGCCTGGCGGACCAGGGCTTCGTCGAGGGCGCTCGCCGCGTCGCGTGCGCGGACAGTCCGAGGCCTGGCCTTCGGAGAGGTGTAGCAGACGTTCACCCCGGGCAGGCCTTCGGTCGACTCGAGCGCGCTCAACGCGGTGGCGAGGGCCCGCTCGTCCGACTCGAGGCCCTTGATCGGTTGAGTGGGAATGGCGACATCCTGCGCGGCGATGGAGAGGGTCAGGGTCCCGGCGAGGCTTCGCTCGATGGCCTCGCGGGCGGCCTGGTCGAGCGGCGGTCCGAGGTGAAGCAACCGAACCTGGATACCGGCACCCCTCCGCCCGACATCCACCGCGACGAGGGGTCCTGACGATTCCTCGGGCCACACCAAGGCGAGCCCGGCCGTGACGAGTTCCTGGGCCTCTTCGACGATCTCGCCCGGAGGGGTGGGGGGCGCGATGGCCGCGGGGGCCAGGTTCACGCCCCGGGCGTCCGTGACCGCGGACACGCTGAGTCGGGGGATGACTCCCGAGAACTGGCGGATCTGGCTGTCCAGGCGTCGCCGCGTCTTCTCCGCGTCTTCGGATGTCCCGAGCAGGACGAGGGTCACATCCACCTGGCGGCGCTCGACCCGCGTCTTGGTTTGAAGGACCAGGCGCGTTTCTTTCTCCACGATCTCCCTGACCCCGCGCCTGACCGTGACCTCCCAGGCGACTTCGTCCAGCGCCGCCTTCAGCGGTATGAACACGATGCCGAAGAGCGCGAGCGGCATCAGGAAACGGAGAAGGTGGGCGTCGGGCCGATCAAACACAGCGCCAAACCGGGAGGCCAGAGCGCGCACCACCGCGGAGGCCTCCCCGAGCAGCTCCGCCCGCTCGGTGGCGCTTGGGTCCACACGGTTGAAACCGAGGGCCAGGAACACCGCGCCGCCCACGGTGATGATGGCGACGATATTAGCCAGGAAGAGAAGCCCGGCGCCGCTCGCCACCGGCCAGGCGCCCGCGCCGATGCCGTAGCCGGCCACGCACAACGGAGGAACGAGGGAAATGCCGATCGCCGTGCCGGCCCCCGCCGTCACCACGTCCGAGGTGCCGCGAATGCACGCGTACAGACCGGCGAGGGCGCAGAAGACCGCGGTGATCAGGTCGAGAAGGGTGGGAGACACCCTGGCGGCAATCTCGGCGTTGATCTCGTGGAAGGGAAGCAGGACGGTAATGACCGCGGACCCCGCCACCGCGACGCCGACGCTCAACACGATGCGGATCAGGGCGCGCAGGGAGAGAAGAGGCGAGCCGATCGCGAGGCCCAGAGCCAGGGCGATGATCGGATCCATAAGCGGGGCAATCAGCATGGCGCCGATGATGACCGCGCTGCTGCCCGTGACCAGCCCCAGGGTCCCGATGCCGACGGACACCGTGAGTTGGAGCCAGTACCCGATCGATTCGCTTGCGTCCCGCCGGATCATGCGCGACAGCAGGGCGGCGCGGCGGTCGGGAGAACTGCCAATGCCCCGGAGGAGGCCATCCTGAAAGGCGTCGATGCGATCCGCCGGGGTCACGAACTGCGGCTTCCGCGCGTCTGCCCCATCGGCTGGAGGGGCGGGGGCCGAGGCGGCAGGGTCGACCTCCAGATCATCGACAAGTACGGAGTTCGCCAAGATGACAAAGTCTACGCCCCGGTCAGGCCGCCCGGCCCCGGTGGGCGGGTGCGGCGCGCCGTCTTGTCACGGAGATCGTCTTGGCCCGGCGCTTCTGCTTGAGGATCTTCTGGGTCACCGATTGAAGCGCGCCTCGCCCGCTCTCTTCGATCGCGACCGCCGTGAATTCCCCGCTCAGGGCCTGGATCTCGCAGCGAAGCTCGACTTCGCGGGGACGGCCGATGAACTTCCATTCGATCCGGTGGATCCGGCGGAAGACGTGACCGAAGGCCACTTCGCTTCGGTGCAGTTCCTGGCGATCGGCGGCGGTGAGCTCTACTTCCCGGCAGCGAAGGATCACCACGGAATTCTGGATACTCTCGGGAACGACGGAAGGGTTTTTCATGATGGATCTCCGTGGGAGTGAAGCCGCACAACCAGGACGGAGCAAGGCGCCGCACGGAGGGCCTGCTCCGCGGTGCTGCCGAGGAGCATCCGCCGGAGGCCTGTGCGACCTTCGGTGCCCACCACGAGCAGGCGGGCCTTCAGTCGACGGGCCGCGGCCACGATCGATACGGCGGGAATTCCCTCCTCGACGAGGGTCTGCCCTTTCAACCCCAACTTCGTCATGGCCGATGCCAAAGAGTCGCTCGCCGCTTCGCGCAGGAGCTGATATTCCGTTCCGGTCATCGCGAATCCGAGGCCAACGCCAACGGCCTCGGGAGCCATCGGCGCAGGAGGAGGAAGTTCGACCACGTGGATGACCGACAAGTTCGCGCCGAGGCCTTCAGCCAGATAGGCCCCGGCCAGCACGGCGGGGAAACCGGGATCGGTGAGATCGCTCGCCGAAAGGACCGGCCCAGTCGCTTCGCCTGGCCGCACCACCAGCACCGGGCTGCGCGCGTGGCGGACCACCCGCAGAGCTACTGAGCCCAGTGGGCCGATCGTGTCAGGGCTCGAAACGGCGCTAAGTACGATGAGGTCGGCGCCCAGATCCTCGGCCACCGAGACGATGATCCCGGCGGGCGAGCCGACATCGACCCGTATGTCCAGGTCGGTCCGCGGCCGAGAAGTGAGGCGCTCAACGCGACCGGCGACGGCGTCGGCAGCCAGGCTCATGAGCGCGGGCAGATGGTTGAAGGTTCTCTGCGCCAGTTGGGGGAAGAGAACGTGACTTCGAGACGTCTCGGGAATCGCGTGGACGAAAGCTACGGCGGCGCTGTGCCGTTTTGCCCACGAGTCCGCTTCCATGATGGCGCGGTCGCCGCCTTCCCGCAGGTCGGTGGCGCAGACGATCAGCCGGAGCTTCTTCATGTCATTTCCTTCGATCAGTAACGTATCACAGATTAGTTGGTATACAAAACAAAATGCGCTCCCAGTTTTCATGTTAGTGTCCGTGGAGAGGGCGGGCGAATGCACGGAAGGAAAGCGGCGATTCTCGTCGGATCGGGCGACCGAGCGAGGGCGATCTTCGGTCAGGGTGTGGCCTCCGGGCTCGTAGAACTCAGGGAAGCGCCGTCGGTTGAGGATGCGATCCGCCTGGCCGATGTGTGGTTGCCGGATCTCTTCGTGGTGCGTTCCCCGATGCGGAGACATCAATCGAGGGGCTTCGTCTGGTGGGGCGCGCACCCGGCAGGCAAAAGTGGTGGTTCTAGAGCAGGAGGTGCCTTGAATCCGGGTCACCGAGAAGGGCAACGAGGTCGCTCTGGTGCGTCACCCGGAAGCGACCGGGATCTGAGCGGAAGCGATCCATTCCTGATGGCGTCGGCAAGCGGAGACGGCCATGCAATTCGGCGGCTCGCTTCCGAGGCTCGCCCTCGCGGCGGGGGCCCATTCAGACCGGGGCCGCCGCGGCGGTCTGGTTCCTGGCGACCCTAGAACTGTCCAAAAGGGGTCGAACCCCCGAGCAGAGGCTGGGAGACGGGCAGTCGGAACAGCCGGATGGCGTTCTGGAAGAGGATCAGAGCGCGGTCCTTCTGGGGCATGTTCAGCTGTCCCATGAAGTCGAGATAAGACCCCATCGCGGCTAGCGGCCAGTCGGTGCCGTACAGGCACTTCTCAGGCTGGACGCCCCAGGCCAGCATCTCCTGCACCTGTTTCAGCATGTAGCTTTCGAAACGGTCGTCGAAATCGCCGAGAACCAGGCCGGAGAAGTCGGTGTACACGTTCGCGTTCTTGTAGACGACCTCCATGCAGTCGCGAACCCAGGGATTGCCAAGGTGACAGATGACGAAGTTCACGTCCGGATGGTCGACCGCGACCTCGTCCACATGGATGGGGTGCGAGTACTTGATCTTGCCGCGGGGCGAGTAGGTGTCGCCGCTGTGGATCATGACGGGCAGACGGTTCGCTCGGGCGAACTCGTAGACCGGTTCCAGCGACGGGTCGCTGGGATAGAAGGGCTCGTAGCCCGGATAGAGCTTCAGGCCACGGATCTTCCCTTCCGCGACGCCCGGCCGCAGGGCGTCGAGCTGTTCGGCTCGCACTCCCTCGAAGGGGATCCCGGCGACGATGAAGAGGCTCTTGAAGGGCCGGGTGGCCTCGACCAGGGTGGCGGTGTCCGGGCGGCCCGGGTTCACCTTGTAGGAGGACAGGATGAGGGCGATGTCCACCCGGTTCTTTCGCATCTCCCGCAGCAACTGCTCGATCGACTGGTCGAGCGACGAGATCGTCTCGTTGTGATAGTTGTTGAGATGGACGTGGCAGTCGACGATCACGCTCCGAACCCCCGGAACGTCAACTCTTCCACCACGATTCGAGAACGCGGGCGGCCCAGTCCCGGCCGCCCAGGCCAAAGGCCACGGCCAGGGCGAGGCAAAACGCTCCGAAGGCCATCTGAAACGCGGAAACGAGGATCTGGCCGCCGATCGAGAGTTCCTCGAGACCGACCGAGACCACGAAGAGCGTGATGGCGTACTGGGCGAGGACGCTGATGGCCCTCGGTCCGGATATCCCGATGTTGTTGAGATAGGAGAACGTCAAGGCCCCCACGAATTGCCCGAGCAGCGACCCCATGATCACGAACAGCAGGACGGCGATGCCGTTGGGAATGGCTATGGCCAGGCGATCGAGAAGGTGGCTCGCGGTGTTGACGCCAAGGATGCTCAGGGCGGCGAGCAGGGCGGCGAGGGTGGTGACCCAGTAGACGGCGTCGGCCACCAGGGTTGCGGTCGTGGACCTCACCCCCCCGCGCACGAGGTAGTCGTCGATCCCCACCCGTTCCGCGGCGTCGTCGAGTCGCATCATACGAAGCAGGCGCCGGGTGAGATTCCTGAGCCCGCGCGCCACCAGCCAGCCGATGATGAGGCCCAGAAAGGCGAAGAAGACGCGTGGGACGAATGCAAGCGCCCGCTCGCCCAGGCCGGCGAAGCCATCGAGGAGGCCCTGAATTTCAGTCAACACGTGGAACTCCCTTCGGGACTTGTTTCGGGCGGGCCGCCCGGGCTTTCGCGGGCAGCGGCGCCGGGGACATCAGGCGACGCGCACCCACGCGGGCGCGGCCCTCGAGCTGGCGCAGCATGCGCCGGAACTCCGGCTGCTTGAGCGGGAACCGGATCCGATAGAGTCGGCGGTAGACCGCATAAAGGACCCGGCGCAGGGCCGGAGCCGAAAGGAAGCGCACCCTTCGGTCGGACGTGGGCTGCAGATACAGGACCAGGGGAACCACGGCGGTGCCGTCGGTCGAAGGCTGGAGATAGTCGAGATCAAGCGCCAGCGCTCCCCGGCGACGCATGGTCTGCAGCCAGGGATTGCCCTCCTCGACCTCGCCCATCATCCCAAGGAGCCTGGGGTGCCCCGCCGCGAGGGCGTCGCGCCGGACGAGTTGGACCAGTCGCTGGCGAAGCCTGGATCCCACGTGTCGCCCGGTCACGGAGGGTCGAACCGCGAGATAGCCGACAAATCCGAGGTTTGCGATGGCGAGATAGGTGCCGCTGATGAATCCGAGGACGCGTTCTCCCTCGTGGGCCACCAAGAAGTGGAAGTTGAACGGAGCGAGAAGGCCGAGCCTCTTCTCCTCGAAGAGGTTCTTGAAATACTCGCGGCCGATTCTCTCGCTGGCGGGAAATATGGCCGCGTAGAGGGAGAACGCGCGACGGAACAGCGGATCGCGGGCCGAGGAGACCGTCGAGATCCGAACCCGTCTGGGCGGTGCCACCATGTCAGGCCACCCGGAACCCGAACACTCGTCCCGATGTGCCTGAAATCAGTTCCATGACTCCACCATTTTGGCACAGGCGATAAAAGGCGTTCCCCCGCCGATGGGCCTCGATATTTCCGCGGGTCTCGCCGCAGGAGTGCGGCGCACCGCCCACGGGTTCCCAATCCCTCGTCTACGAACGGGCGCGTCGAATCAGATAGTACTTTGAGTTCCAACTAATATAGGATACACCCGCGGTCGCGCCGCGGCCGCGCTGTCGACTCAGGTGACCACGGTGGACCAGGTTGAGACTTTCATCGCGAAGAAGGAGTTCTCCAGGGCGATCGAGACCCTTCTCGCGCAATCCCGGGCCAAGCCGCTCTTCCGGCGTCTGCGCCTCAAGCTCGCCGACGTCTACATCATGGCGGGACAGGCGCCCGCGGCGGTGCCGGTGCTGCTGACTCTGGCCGACCAGTTCGCGAGCGACGGATTCATCGCCAAAGCCATCGCCATGTTGAAGCGCGTCGAGAAGATCGAGCCCGGACGCCGCGACGTGGAGACCCGTCTCGCGCAGCTGATCCAGGACAAGAGTCGACGCACCCAGGCCGTCCGCGCGCCCCCGCCGCCCGCCGGTTCGTCGGCGGTCGTGAAGTTCGGCCTCGAGGAGATCGATCATGCCGCAGACTTTCGGTTGGGCACCTCGGCCGCGGCCTCGCCTTTGCCGGCCAGCCCGGCCGCGCCCCCCGGTGATTCGTCGCCATCGCTCGCCGCGCCCATGATCGACGCCGAACCGGAGGAGGAGGAAGCCCCACCCAAGGAAGACCTCTCGACCCCGCTATTCGACAGCCTGAAGCCGGAGGAACTGGTTGCCGTCATGCACGGCCTTGAGCTTGTCTCCTTTGAACCCGGGGACCTCATCACGGTCGAAGGCGACGAGGGAGACTCCATGTTCATCCTCAGCTCCGGCAAGGTCAAGGCCTACGTACGAGGCCCGGGCGGCAGGTCGACCAAGGTCCAGGAATTCGAGGAAGGCGACTTCTTCGGGGAGATCTCGGTCCTCACCGGGAAGCCTCGTACGGCCACCCTCGCCGCCGCGGAACCGTGCGACTGTCTCGAGCTCAGCCGCGCGGCCCTGACCGAAATCACCGGCACCCATCCGGAAGTCAACGATGTCCTCCGGAGGTTCCAGGAAGAGCGGGCCATCTCGACGGCTCGGATGATGATGGCCAGGCGAGACTAGCCGAGTGTCGAGATTCCAGGGTCGCGCGACATCCCGCCAAGCCGTCTCCCGGAGCAGGGCATGAGGCCTGGCGCGCGCGGCCTGCTCTGGCTGGCCCTGGCCGCCTCGACCGCGCGGCCCGCGCTGGCCCAGGCACCTTCGCCCACTCCCTCCCCGGAAATTGTGGTCGAGGCGGCGCCGGACTCGCCGCGCGTCTCGGTCCAGGAATACCTGGATGCCTGTCGGGCCGGCCAATATGAGGAGGCGGCGAGATACCTGGCGCTCGACGGCTCCCCGGCACGGGGGCCGGAACTGGCGCGGCGATTGAAGGCCGTTCTCGACCACCACCTCTGGATCGACCTCTCCCTGCTTTCACCTCTCTCGGAGGGAGACCAGAAGGATGGCCTGGGCGAGGGAGTCGATCGCCTGGGCGCGATCCCGGGGCCGTCGGGCCGGCCGGAGACCGTACGCCTGGTTCGGAGAGTGGATGTGGACCGCGTGCGCTGGGTATTCTCGTCCGGCGCGGTTTCGAGGATCGACGTGTGGTACGACGCGCTGGGCGATCGCTGGATCCGCGAGAATCTCCCGGAGGTGCTGCTTCGGCCCGGCCCCAGCGAACTCCTGTGGTGGCAATGGATCGCCCTCCTTCCCTTCCTCGCTCTCGCGTGGGCGTTCGGCCGGCTGTGTGGCGCCCTCTCGCGCCGGTTGCTCGCGCACCTGTCGTCTCGAACCCAGTCGGCGTGGGACGACCGGCTGATCGGCCGCCTCGCCGGGCCCCTGACCCTGGGCTGGGCTCTCGTGTGGATGGCGGCCTTCCTCACCCTGCTTCACCTCAACCCACCTGCCGACGACGTGCTTCGACGATCCTTGAAGGCTTTCGGCCTCATCGCCATCTTCTGGGGATTGTGGCGGGTGGTCGATCTCGCGGCCGAGGGGGTGCGGGTGCTCCCCTGGGTTCAGGAGCGCCCCTCCGCGCGGTCGATGCTCGGGCTGGGCGAACGGCTGGGCAAAGTCGCGGTGGCCGCGATCGGGATCGTGGCCTCGCTTTCAGAGCTGGGATACCCGGTGGCGAGTCTGCTCGCCGGACTCGGTCTCGGCGGCCTTGTCTTCGCCCTCGCCGCTCAGAAGACCGTCGAAAATCTCTTCGGCTCGGTGTCCCTCGCGGCGGACGAGCCGTTTCGAGTCGGTGATTTCGTGAAGATCGAGGACTTCGTCGGCACCGTCGAGGCCATCGGCCTGAGGTCGACGAGGATCCGTACCCTCGACCGAACCGTGATCGCCATTCCCAACGGCCGCCTCGCCGACATGCGCGTGGAGTCGTACACCGTGCGCGACCGCATGCGTCTCGCCTGCACGGTCTCCCTCGTCTACTCGACCACCGCCGGACAGATGAAGGCCGTCCTCGCCGGCCTGGAGCGCGTGCTGCGCGCCCATCCGAAGATCTGGCCCGAGGCTGTGGTCGTGCGCTTCAAGGAACTGGCCGCGTCATCCCTCGACATCGAGATCATGGCCTGGTTCCAGACCGAGGACTGGGGCGAGTTCCAGGCCATCCGTCAGGAGATCCTCATCCAGTTCATGGACGTGGTCGAGCGCGCGGGCAGCGCCTTCGCGTTCCCGACCCGGACCGTGCAAATCCAGGCGGAGGCGAAGCCTCCCGCGGCCTGAACCGCCTCAACTTCGACCCGGGCAAGTCCGCGCCAGGCATGCGGCCGTCGTTCACAAGGGCGGAGACCCGGCGGAGCGCTCCGCCAAGAACCCGGTGTTATGGTCGCCGCAGTGGCTTCTGGCGTGCTTCTTCTCGACGGTCTTCTCCCCCCAGACCTCACGCTCTCGGTCGAGGCCAGCTATCTGGTCCTCCTGTTCGCCCTCCTGATCCTGCCCAAGGTGCTGCAGCGGTACCGCATTCCCTCCGCCGTTACCGCCTTCTGCTTCGGGGCGATCGCCGGACCGGGGCTCGGCCTCTTTCATCACGATCCCACCATCGCCCTGTTCGCGACGCTCGGCATCAGCGCGCTCTTTCTCTTCGCCGGCCTCGAGGTCAACGGATCGGAGCTCCGGGGAGAGGCTCGGGTCCTGGGCGAACACCTTGCCTTGCGCCTGGCCGCGCTCACGGCCTCGACGTGGCTCCTGATGAGGGCGGTCGAACTCGAATGGCGGGCCGCGGCCCTCGTGGCCCTCGCCCTCCTGACTCCGTCCACGGGCTTCATCCTCGACTCCCTGCCCGCCCTGCGCCTGGCCCCCGGCGAGGCTTTCTGGGTTCGGGCCAAGGCCATCGGCACGGAGATCATGGCTCTTGCCGTGCTCTTCGTGGTCCTGAAGTCCGGCAGCGTCAAAACGCTGACTCTTTCCGCGCTGGCCCTGCTGGCCCTGGTGGTGGCGCTCCCGCTCGTCTTTCGAGCGTTCGCTCGCTTCATCGTCCCGCATGCGCCGAAGACCGAATTCGCCTTCCTGCTCATGGTAGCCGTGCTCTGCGCGCTTGCGACCCGGGAGCTGGGCGTCTACTACCTCGTGGGCGCCTTCCTGGTGGGAGTCGCCGCGCAGCGCTTTCGGCGTCAACTGCCGGCTCTGGCCTCGGAACAGATGCTTCACGCCGTTGAGTCGTTTGCGTCGATCTCGGTCCCCTTCTACTTCTTCCACGCGGGCGCCGAGCTGCAGCCGGGAGACTTCACGTGGCCGGCCCTTGGACTGGGCCTGGTCTTCCTCGCGATCGGAGTCCCCGTGAGGCTCGCGAGCGTGGCGGTGCACCACCGGTTTCGCCTCGCCGCCGCGCAGCAGGATGCCCTGCGGATCGCCGTTCCCCTTCTCCCGACCCTCGTCTTCACCCTGGTTCTGGCCGGAATTCTGCGCGAAAGATTTGGAATCAGTCCAACCCTGTTCGGTGCGCTCGTGGTCTATGCGCTCGGCACAACCCTGCTTCCGGCCCTGATTCTGAAGTCACCACCCATGGATTTCGATTCGCCGGAAGTCCCGCCCCTGCTCGAACCCCTGCCTCTCGCGGCGGAGTCCGAGCCAAGCGGGCACAGTCTGAACGCCTCTTAAAGAACCCGGATGCCCGCGATTGACGAGCAGCTCGCCGCGACGCCCCCGCGATGCGTCCGCGCGCTGCGGGCCCGGCCTCAGTGGCTTTCGCCCAGTTCCAGGAGCGCGTCGTCGATACTTCGACTCGTCTCTTCGGCCACCAGCGAATCGATCTGACCATGGTGTAGCGCGAGATCGATCGCCGCCCGCTCCGCGAGGAGCAGGTTCCGGCGGATCTCACGCGTCTGGGCGCTGGCCAGGTTCGGGTGGCTCACGAGCATGGATTCCTGGGCGAGCCGCGCCTCGGTCTCGCGACCCTCTATCTCCTTCACGAGGGCCAATCGGACTCCGGGCGGCACCTGGCCGGTTTCCTGGAGTTCGTCGAGTTTTCGGGACGCGGCGGAGGCGCGGATCCTGTTCGCGGTAATCGTTTCCAGTTCGTGCTGGCCTTCTTCCCCTCCGAGTATCCCCAGCCGTCGGAGCAAGGGCCCGATACTCAGGCCCTGAACGACCAGCGAGAGGAGCACGACTCCGGAGACCATGGTGAGGAGTTCCTGGCGAGGGGGATGTCCCGAGCCGACCCAACCGCTCGGGTCGATGCCCAGCACCAGGGCGATGGGGATCGATCCCCTTAGGCCGGACCAGGCGACGACGGTGCGCCAGGCGGGTGGGAATGGCCGCCGCGCCGCCGCCAGGACGGAGCCCGCGGCCCAGACGATCGCGATGCGGGCCAGGGTCATGAGCGCGAAGGTCAGTGCGAAACGCCCCGCCAGAGGGACCAGATCCGCGCTCTGGAGGGCGATGCCCATGAGCAGGAAGACCAGGGAGTTCGCGATGTAGGCGGAAACCTCCCAGAACGCGGTGAGGGCGAGCCTGGTGCGCGCCGACATGGAGTGCACCTTGGCGAAGTTGCCGATGATGAGGCCTGCGGCCACCACGGCCATGACGCCGGAGACGTGGGCCGCCTCGGCCAGAAGGTAGACGCCGTAGGCCAGGGCCAGTGAGATGACGACCTCGATCAGATGGTCGTCGATCTGGGCGAGCAGACGATGGATCAGGTAGGCCGCGATTCCGCCCACCACGAGACCGCCGACGACCTCGAACAGAAACAGGCCAATCACGGAGGCGGGGCCGGTCGCACCGCCTTCGAGAAACTTCAGCACCACCAGGAAGAGCACCACGCCGATGCCGTCGTTGAAGACGCTCTCCCCTTCCACCAGCAGGGCCACGGGGCGCGGGACGCCCAGCGAACGAAACATGGCGAGGACGCTGACGGGATCGGTGGGCGCCAGCATGGCCGCGACCAGGAGCGCCACGCCCCAGGAGTACCCGTTGACCTCATGCACGACCAGGCCGGTGGCAGCAAAGGACAGGAGGGTGACGGGCAGAGCGAGCACCAGCACCTCGAGCCACCGCTCCCGAAGGCTTTTGAGGTCCATGGCCAGGGTGCCCTCGAACAGCAGGGGCGGCAGGAAAACCAGGAGCAGAATCTCCTTCGAGATCTCGACGCGATGAAGGACTTGGAAGAAGCCCACCGCGATACCCACGAGTACCAGGGCCACGGTGTACGGCATGCGCACCCGTTTGGAGACGAGCGCCACCAGGCAGGCGACGGAAAGCAGCTCGACGACGGAACGGGTCGCCGATTCAGCCGGCGCGGCGAGGTCGGGACCGATCATGTCCGCGGAACTCTAGTGGACTCACGAAGCGTCGGGGCATCAGTCCTCCCGAATGGGGCCGGACACGCCGGGCGCAGACCCCGGCTCTGCGGCCACAATCGCGGTCCGCACGCGCTCATAAAAGGACTCGTGATCCACCACGTGGCCGGCCGCGTACGCGCTCATCGCCGCGATCATCATCGGAAAGAGGGCGGAGTGCCGGTCGGTCATTTCCAGAACCAGCACGAAGGAAGTGAAGGGCGTCCGAGTGACTCCGGTCAGGAACGCCACCATGCCCAGCACGATCAGCAGACGCGGCTCCACCGGGGCAAAGGCCGGGGAGAGCGCGGAGGCGAGCGCCGCGCCTGAGGCCAGCGCCGGCGCGAAGATCCCGCCCGCGCCCCCGGCCGAGAACGAGATGAAGGACCCTGCAAGCCGCCCAAGCACGACGCTGGCGTCCGCCGGGGACGTCTCTCGGAACAGCACGTCCTCGATCACGCCGCGGCCCGAGCCCAGCGTCGAGTGGCTGGTGAACAGGACCAGGACGGCGAAGGCGAGGCCCGCGACCAGGGCGAAACCAGCCTGGGCCCGGACGCTCGTCAAGCGGCCACGGAGCCGGAATACCCAAAAGAGAGCGCGCGCCCACAGCGCCCCCACGAGACCCGCGGCGGCGCCGAGAAGCACGCACCAGGGCAGGTCGCGATTCGACCACACGCCGATCTTCGGAAAGCCGAGGTAGAGGTAGGGGCCGAGAATCATCTGGGCGACAAGGCCAGCCACGAGGACGGCGTGAAGAACGCCGGAGCGGAAGGACGCGATATGGGTCCGGGCGAGCTCCTCGATGGCGTAGACGATGCCCCCAAGCGGGGTGTTGAAGGCGGCGGCTAGACCCGCGGCGCCGCCGGCAAGCAACATCGACGACGTCGGGACGCGAGGCCAGAAGCTCGGCAGCCTCGCCTGGACGGCCCTGAAGATCGCGCCCGAGATCTGAAGGGTGGGCCCTTCCCGACCAATGGCGCCGCCTCCGGCCACGGCGACGCACGAACTCAGCACCTTTACCACCGCGGCTCGCGAGCTCAGGAGGCGGTTCACCATCATCCTTCCGCTGGCGGGCGCGGCCGCCGCCATGAGTTGCGGGATACCGCTCCCGGATGCCTCGGGAGAAAAGACGAAGACGAGGGCCCAGGACACGAAGAAGGCCAGGGGGCACGCGATGAGCAGAACCCAGGGCGACTGGGCGGCCCGGGCTTGAAACTGCTCCTCGAGGATCGAGAACGCACGGGCATAGCCGACGGCCACCAGGCCGGCGATGGCGCCCGCGAACCAGAACGGAAGCACCTGGAGGGTCGATTTCCGGACTCTCGGAGAAGCGAGGAGATCCGGAAACCGGTCGAGCCAGGCGCGGACTAACCTAAGCATCGGGCTCTCCGCGGCCCTTCACAAGACCTCGGTCCAGGGGGGCGAGGCCGCGAAAGCCGCGTGGATCAGGCCGACATGCGAGTAGGCCTGGGGGAAGTTGCCCCACATCCTTCGCCCGGAGGTGTCGTAGTCCTCGGCCAGCAGACCGAGCGGCGACAGGGCTTCGATGATGCGGCTCATGACCTCGCGCGCCTCCTCGACGCGGTCGCTTCGCACGAGGGCCTCCACCAGCCAGAACGAACAGATGACGAAAGCGACCTCCGGCTGGCCGAAGCCGTCATCGGCCCGGTAGCGGAAGAGCCACCCGTCGCGGGCTAGCCCGTTCCGGATCGCGTCGATGGTTCGATGCACATGGGGAGAGCCTTGGGGAAGGAACCGGAGAGTGGCCATCTGGAGCAGCGACGCATCGAGGTCGTGGCCGCCGTGGCTCGACACGAAGGAGTACAGCCGGTCGCTCCAGGCCTCGTGAACGATCTGGTCGCGGATGCGGCCCGCCGCCCTGTCGAACTCGGCGGCGATCTCCGGCTTGTGAAGACGGGCCACCCTCGCCATTCGATCGGCTCCCGCCCAGCACATGAGAGTCGAGAAGGTCTGCGGTTTCCAGTCCGTGCGGTATTCCCAGATGCCCGCGTCCGGCGTGCCCGCGACTTCCACGGCCCGGCGCGCGAGACGGGTCAGCAGATCGAGGGCCTGGGGAGAACGCTCGGCCTGGAAGCGCTCGTCGAGATAGACGGGCGCCAGGGCCAGGACCATCTCCCCGAAGATGTCATTCTGGGTGTGCTTGGCCGCCGCGTTCCCCACCCGCACCGGGCCGTTCCCCTCATAGCCCGCCCAGCCTTCCTGCACGCTCTCGCTCAGGTCCGAGCTGCCGTCCACGCGATAGAGCGGATCGAGCTGGAGATCCGGCGCTCCGCCCGCGACATCGAAGAGGTAATTCACGAAATGTTCCCGCTCTTCGAACTGACCCAGGAGGCGGAAAGCGCCGAGGCTGTAATAGGCGTCGCGCAGCCAGCAATATCGATAGTCCCAGGTGCGGCCCGACCCGGGCGCCTCGGGCAGGGAGGTCGTCATCGCCGCGACGATGGCCCCCGTGTCCTCGAAGCAGTGCAGCTTCAGGACCAGAGCGGAGCGGATGACCTCCTTCTGGAACGCGGGCGGGACATTGCACTGCATCACCCACCGCTGCCAGTAACGCAGGGTTTCTCCGAGGAAACGAGAGGCCAGGGGGGCCAGGGCCTCCTCGATCGGCGCGCCCCAGGTGAGGACCAGATGCTTGCGGCTGGTCAGGGCGAATGGCTGCCCGGAGAGATAGGAAACAGGCACGTCGCTCGTGAGTCTCAGGTGTGAACCGAAGCCCTCATAGCGGACGTGGTTCGAGCCGAAGACTCGATCGGGCACGGCCTTCGACCAGCCGAGGCGTGGTTCGCAGGAGACGTGAATTCTCGGCGTCCCCTCCAGGGGCTCCACGATCCGAATGAGCTGGGTGGGCCTGAAGATGCGATCGAATTGGACGAAGCGCGGCGCGAAGTCGACGATCCGGAAGGACCCGGCCTTCGTCTCGAACCGGGTTTCAAGGACGTTGGTGTTCTCGATGTAGCGCTGTTCGCCGCGCTCGCCGCTCTCGGGCCCGATCTCGAAGCGACCGCCCCTCTCCGCGTCCAGGAGCGACGAAAAAACCGGCTCGGAGTCGAATCGTGGGAGGCAACACCAAACCACGCGGCCGGAGCGGTCGACCAACGCCGAATACTGACAATTCCCGATGAGTCCGAGGTCCTCGAGGTGCATGGAGCCCGGGAAGGATAGCGGTAAACAGTTGGAGTACCAACTGAAAATGGAATATCCTTCCGCGGTGCGGCAGCCCATCAAGTTCCTGATCGTTCTGGTCGCGGGACTGGGCCTTTTGACCTGGGGCGCGTTTCTCGTCATGCAGGAGACGACCCGGGGCTGGGTGGAGCGCGACCTCACCCTGCGCGCCCGCCTCGCCGCCAATGGCGCGGCCCCCGCCCTGGCCACGGGCTTCCGCGCGGGGAAGCCGGCCGAGCTGCGCACGGCCCTTCTCAATCTGGTGCGGGACGAACGCATCCTCGGCGTCTCCGCGTGCGCCCCGGAAGGACGCCTGGTGGCGACCGCGGGAACAACACCCGCCGGCTTCGGCTGCGACCGGCTCAAGAGTTTCGTTGTTCCGCCCGGACTGGCCCTGGGGGTGCCCTCTCGCGAGTGGATGCATGTCGCCTCCGTCCCCGGGGGAACGGCGCACCTGAGCGCCTTGCCCATCGAGGATGAAGGCGGACTCGCCGGTTTCGTGATCCTGGTTCACGACATGGCGTTCGCGGAGCGGCGCGAGGCCCAGGGCCGGAATCTGCTCCTCGTCGCGTTCTTTCTTCTCTCGCTGTGCGCGGCGCTCGTCACGATCGTGGCGGTGCGGCTGTCCTGGCGCGGCTGGACCCGCCAGCTCCAGCGCGTCCTCAAGGGAGGCGCGCAAAGCGATGAGTTCCGGCCGCTCCTGCGCGACGTTCGCGAACTGGTGGACGACATAATGACCGAACGGGACGCGGACGGCGACAGCGGGGCCTGGACGGCCGAGCGGCTCAAACACACTCTCAAGCGGAACCTCCATGGCGAGAAGATCGTGGTGGTCTCAAACCGGGAGCCTTATATCCATGACCGCGCTCCCGACGGTTCCCTCCGCGTGCTGCATCCGGCGAGTGGTCTCGTCACCGCGCTCGAGCCGGTGATGCGAGCGTGTTCGGGTGTGTGGATCGCTCATGGCAGCGGCACGGCCGATCGAGAGGTGGTCGACAAGCACGACCGCGTGCTGGTTCCCCCGGATGAGAAGATCTATTCGATCCGTCGGGTCTGGCTCACCGAGGAGGAAGAGAAGGGCTACTACTACGGCTTCTCGAACGAGGGCCTCTGGCCCCTGTGCCATGTGGCCCACACCCGGCCCCTTTTCCGAACCACCGACTGGAACCACTACCAAGCGGTCAACCGGAAGTTCGCCGATGCGGTCTGCGCGGAAGCCGAGATCGAGGACCCCATCGTTCTCATCCAGGACTATCACCTCGCCCTCGCGCCGCGCCTGATCCGCGACCAGCTGCCCCGCGCGACCGTGATCGGCTTCTGGCATATCCCCTGGCCGAACGCCGAGCGCTTCGGCATCTGCCCCTGGCGGGAGGAGCTGCTCGATGGCATGCTCGGGGCGAGCATGCTGGGCTTCCATACGCAGGCGCACTGCAACAACTTCCTGGACTCGGTCGACCGATATCTGGAATCGCGAATCGACCGCGAGAGACAGGCGGTCGTCCAGCAGGGCCGGAGCACCCTGGTCCGGCCGTATCCGATCTCTCTCGAGTGGCCGGTCCGCTGGCTCGCCGACCTCCCTCCGGCCGCCGAGTGCCGGCGGAGCGTCCTTGCGGAGCTTGAGCTTCCCGAAGGCACGCTGCTCGGGGTGGGTGTCGATCGGCTGGACTACACGAAGGGCATCGAAGAGAGGCTCCTCGCGGTGGAGCGGTTGCTAGAGCTGCGCCCGGAATTCCTGGGGAAGTTCGTCTTCGTGCAGCTCGCGGCCCCCAGCCGGACCGCCATCGACCGCTACCGCGACCTGAACGCGAGCGTCGAAGCGATCGCCCGGAAAATCAACCTCCGCTTCGGCGATGGGTCCTACCAGCCGATCATCCTCAAGGCTTCCCATCACGAGCCACCCGTGGTCTTCCGCTACTACCGGGCCGCCGATGTCTGTTACGTCAGCAGCCTCGACGACGGCATGAACCTCGTGGCCAAGGAGTTCGTGGCCGCGCGCGACGACGAGCGCGGCGTCCTCGTGTTGAGTCAGTTCACGGGCGCGGCCCGGGAGCTGACCGAGGCCCTCATCGTGAATCCCTACGACCTCGACGAATCAGCGGGGGCATTGGGCGCCGCTCTCACCATGCCACTCGACGAGCAGAGAACCCGCCTCCGCTCCATGCGGGCGTTCGTGGCCGAGTTCAACATCTATCGCTGGGGTGGACGCATGCTGCGCGATGCCGCGCGCCTGCGCCGCCGCGACCGCCTCACCGGCCGGCTGAGCGACCGCTTCGCTGCCCATTTTCCGGGGGCGGAGGCGTGAAGAGCATCCTGGCTGAGGCCCAGCGCGGAGTGATCACGCCCTTTGCCTGGTCTCAGACCTTGCTGGCGTTCGACTTCGACGGAACGCTCGCCCCTATCGTCGATGACCCGCCCAAGGCGGCCATGCGGGCCTCGACGCGGGGCCTCCTCGCGCGGGCAGCCGCGCTGTACCCCTGCGTGGTCATCTCGGGCCGTGCGCTCTCCGACGTCTCGAAGCGAGTCAAAGGTCTGGGGCTCAAGGGCGTGATTGGCAACCACGGGGTTGAGCCTTGGCGGGCCACGAAACAGATCCATCGGCGGGTCCAGGACTGGCGTCCACTGTTCAGTCAGGTTCTGCAGCGCGAACCCGGGGTGATGATCGAAGATAAGACCTACTCGCTGGCCATACATTTCCGCCGATCGCGCGCCAAGAAACGGGTCCGGGACCTGGTGATGAAGGTCGCGGCGGAACTCGAGGATGTGCGAGTTATCGGAGGCATCGAGGTCGTGAACGTCGTACCGGCGGACGCGCCTCACAAGGGGATCGCCCTCGAGCGCGAACGCGCCCGGCTGCGCTGCGACACCGCCATCTATGTCGGTGACGACCAGACGGACGAGGATGTGTTCGCTCTCGATCAGCCCGGCCGCCTGCTCGGCATCCGCGTCGGCCGGAAGGCGAGCTCGCGGGCGGAGTTCTGCCTGCCGTCCCAGGCCGACATAGACGCGCTCATTCGCATCCTCATCGGCCTGCGTGCGAAATGGACGAGGCTCGGCGACCTGATCGCAGCAGTGGAGCACGCTCCATGAAACGACTTGATCCCCCCTTCGACCTGGGACCGGATCTGGCCTTCCTTCGCGAGCTGTGGGCGCTCGATCACGCCCTGCAGAAGTGCTCCAAGCGGATGGCGAGAGACCTCGGGGTCACCGGACCGCAGCGCCTCGCACTTCGCCTGGTGAGTCGATTCCCGGGCTTGCCCGCTGGCCGTCTGGCGCGGCTCCTGCAGCTGCATCCGAGCACGGTCAGTGGTGTGGTGAAACGCTTGGCCGTCCGCGGGCTCCTCGTTCGCAGGGTCGACGGCCCGGATCGACGCCGGTCTCTTCTTCAGGTTACCCCGGAGGGACTCGCTCTACTGAGCCGCGGACAATCAACGATCGAGTCCGCCGTGCAGTCGGCTCTCAGCGGGCTCCGGCCCCTTGAGGTGAGCATGGCGATCAAGGCCGTCGGAGTGGTGGCTCTCAGCCTCGAGGCCGCAGCCAAGGGGCGCGATCTTCCCCAGCACGGACGCGCTCGCTAGGCGCCCATGCGCGCGGCGCACCCGCAGGCGCGCGCATGAGGAAGGCCTTCGAATCTCAGTGGTCGGAGGCGCGGCCGGCGGCCATGGACTCGCGGAACTCGCGATGCGGGCAACCGGGGCGGTGTCCGCATTGCCCCCGCGCACAGTCCTCACCGAAAGGGATGTAAACCGCGAAAGGCCAGGCCTTGTTGATGACCCGGGGCCGGAATGCCTCCTGAATCAGGTCACGGAGTTCCGGGCTCGCCTCTTCCTTGTTAACGGCGATGAAGCCGATACGCACGTCGCGGGACAGGTCCTCCGCTCCGCGGACGGCCTCCCGCCTCGCCTGAGCGGAGATCGCCTTGCCCTCGCTGAGATCGAGCAGCGCCCGGAGGGTCGGGTTCTCCTCGTAGGCCTCGAGCGTCTCGTCGCTCAACCGGGAGAGATAGCCGCCCACCAGGCGCTTGCCATGGAAAACCTGCCGAAACTGCGTCTCGGAACTAAATCGGCCTCGTTGGCGCGTCCCGTCCTTGATACCAGTGGGCAGGCGGAGAATCGCCACGTCACAACGGTCTTCCGCCACGACTTGAAACCTGTGTGGAAGCACCGCCGGGAAGAGCCGCCTTGGTGGCCCGATGGTCTCGAAGCCGAGCAGGAGGCCAATTCCAGCCATCGCCACTCCGCGCCGTCGGCCAAGGTTGGCCGTGGCCAGAGCATGCGCCAGAAGCAAGGCCACACCCAGAGCCGCGAGCACGGCGAAACGGCCTGGCGAGCGAACCATGCCGATCCCCGGGACGAAACGGAGTATCGCCCATGGTCCGGGAACATAGGTTGACTCGCCTCCGATGAGAACAAACGGGCCGAGAGCCAGGGCGGCGAAGAATCCCGTGAAAACCAGCCAGAACTTCGGAGCCGAACCGTGGCGATGCGCGATCAGAAGGGCCAGTACCAGAATCGCAACCACCGTGAACGAGGCCACGCCCTCGACGAACGCGTCTGCGCGCTGTCGAGTCATCCAGGGCTCGACGATGCCTCGGAACAGAGGATGGGTTGGGTTCGGCATGAAGAAGGAGAGCAAGTCGACTCCGTCAGGCGAACTCCGCCATAGAGTGGTCGCCATTCCACCTCTCTCGAGAACCTGGGCTGCGGCTGTGCGCAGCCAGGGGAAGAGCAATCCCGCCGCTACCAGTCCGGCCAGGGCGGGGTACCGCAGGGTTTTCAGCGCACCCGCTTTCAAGAGGATCCTCTGCGGACGCCGAGCAACCAGAAGGAGGATCGCGGCGATGGTCGATGCGAGCACCGGCGCGTGGGGGTCGTGAACGCCGACGCGGGTGGAGGCTAGAGAGAATTCCCCGCCTCCGGTCACCGCGATCCACAACAAGGCCAGGCCCGCCGGGATGGCCAGCGCCCCGGCCGCCACCAAGAGGATCGGGCTCTGAGCCCGAGGCAGCGGTTCGAGCGTCACGTACTCGAACAGCCAGGCGAGGGCCATGGCGATCATCCCGAAGATCAGGTAGTAGGGATCTGAGGCGGCGCAGACAGCGAGGGCGCCCCCCGCCAGAACCCAGTCGAGAGGGCTGCCGGCGCCCAATGCGCGACGAGTGAAGAGCACAACCAGAGGGAGACCGAATGCGGTCGCGAGACTCATATGGCCTTCCACCCGGGCGCTGATGAACGGCGAGAAACCAAATAGGCCTCCGGCGAGCCAAGCCGCCCCCCGGCTCCGGGTCTCGTGCCAGGCCAACAGATAGGCGCAGAACGGATTCAGAATGAGGATCTCGATCAAAGCCATGTTGAAGCTGGCGATGAAGCCGAATGTGGGACTCAAGGGGGCGGCGAGCGCGCTCAGGAGAAGCGAGTTGTTGTGCAGCGCAAGGCTCGCCTCGCTGACCAGGGCCAGAATGCGGTCCGTGTGAAGGACGGACACGCCCGCCGCGATGTTTCGCGAAAAGATGTAGGCGTTCCAGACATACGCCCCGGCGTCGCCGGCAGAATCGCCGGTGATGCGGTCCGCGAGGCTCGACGGCAACGGCCATACGAAAACAAGGACCAGGAGCGAATAGCCAAGGAACGCCAAGACGTGGGGGCCGAGATCGCGTCGAGACATCATTTTGAACACGAGTCGCTGCAGTCTAGCCATGCTCCAACGAACTTACTGACCCTTTTTGCGCAAACCGAGCGCGTGTTTGCAGTCTGGCGGGGCAGGTCACTCGCCGGGATTGGCTCTGGACAGCCCCGGCTGTTGCACGAGTTTGACGATCAGACGGCGCGCCGAGGCGTCATAGAACCAAGCGCTCGTGGGAGAGGCGTTGACCAGACGCTCCGATCCGACCTCCGGAGCATCGCCCGCTTGATTGACGGTCACGGTGGCGCCAGCGATGCCTACCGACGTCGGCCGCGAGGACCACCGTCCGATCCGGTACAGGAGGGGAGCCGAAGGCGGAGGATCGGCGGCAAGGGTCAGAGCCGAGCCGGACAGCCTTGAGGTGAAGGTCGTCCAGGTGGCCGTGCTTTCCTCGTAATACCGGAAAGACGAACTCGGGCTTGGGTAGACGAGCACGGTCAAGGCCCCCGCCGACTCACGTGTGCCGTGACCCGTGTAGTCCCGCTGCACATCCATGGGGATGATGGATCCCATCCGCAGAAACACCGGCTCGCGGCCGAGGGGCGCCGGCTCAGCCGCGATGGAGCCAGACACCACGCGCTCCTCGTTCCAGTAGTCGATCCAGGACCCCGCCGGGAGCCGAAGGTCCAAGGCGCGGGTCGGCGAGGTCACGAAGGGAACGAAGATCTCGTTTCCGACCCTCATCGAATAGGCGCTCGGCCCACTGCGGATCACCGCCCTTCGAGGGTCCTCGTGCATTCTTATCGCGTAGCTCATGAAGTAGGGACCGAGCTCGCGGTGCAGCCAGGCATAGTAACGGTACGCGGCCAGCAGGCCGGGACCGTATTCGGGCCGCCATGGATCCGCGTTTCCATACGGCGTGTGCGCCATCACCGGCTGGAACGCCCCAAAGTGGAGCCTGCGGTAATAGGTCTCCTCGTCCGGCGCCCCCGGATCCTCATAGGCGTAGCCCGTCAGTTCGTTGTAAGGCGCGGGCAGATATCTCGCCTTGGCGAGAACGCGCGCAATGCCCTCACGCATCCCGGCGAAGTCATAAGGGAGGTCGCCTACGTAGGCGGCGTTCGCGAACTCGGAGAGACCGGCATTGGTAGTGGAAGGTTCCCGGTTCTGGTAGGCCTTGGCAATTGTCTCCCAGTTTCCGGGGGCGGTCTCCTTCATGAAGCCGGCGATGCTCGAAAGGGTCTCGTCGGAGGAACCGTCATCGAGGTAGAAGCCGAGCAGGTTCCTCCCCAATCGGGTCTGAACCCGCCGATACTGATCCACACTGTGGCAGCCGCCCCAATAGTGCACGAGGCCCCGGACGCGATCACGCGCGAGGCGCTGAATCACAGAATCTCCCAGCTTCCAGGAGCAGCAGTCGGAGCCCGAACACGTGTTCGTGACGCTCGAGTTCCTCATCGACCAGGCGCTGCCGTCAAAGAGATAGACGCTGACCGGAATGTCACTCGCCTGCAGGCGGTCCATCTGGCATGTGAATTCCTGGACGAGGTCCCTGGCGCCGCCGCAGCCGCACGCCCCGAAGTCAGGGCACCCGCTGCCCCACCAAAGCCCCAGAATCGAGCGGTTCAGGCCGTGATCGCGCACGCCGGCGGCGTCCGGCGGGATGGGCTCGACGTCATCGATCACTTCGTCATCGGTGGGGGCGGGCGCCTGGCGAGAGCCACAGGCCATCCCGGTCGCGAACAGCATGGCAAACGCACAGAGGACGCCGAGAGAAGGCCACCGCGCCGGGCGGGCCGGTCGTCCATCGTTGAGGCCGGGCTTCAGGCTTCCGAACTCCATCAGTAGGAGCCTAAAGCGTGCCTGCAGCCCCTTGCGAATCGCGGACGCCAACTCTCATCGTGCGGGCAGTGCCCGCTCCAAGAGACGCCTCCTCGTTCCCTATTCGCAGCGCCTCCAGCTGCGCGACCGGTCGCACCGTACCCCGAAGCTCACTAGATATCCGTGCGTTCGAGGCGGCGTCCGGCCCAGAACGCGGGAACAAGCGTCCAGGCCAGGAGCGAACAGGCGATCAGCGTCGTGGCTCCGGCCGGGCCATGTGTGAATCGAAGCAGCGCCAGCGAGGCCGCGCCAAAGGCACCCGTGCCCTCCACGAGGAGCAGCGCCCCGGTGCGCAGAGCGCCGATGGGATTCAGGAGGCTGGCAAGGATCAGCACGCGCGAGGCGGCGCCGGAGGGCAGGAGTGTGGCAAGGCCCAGGGCGGCGAGATCGATGAACACCTCGCCCACCACCCACGCGACAAGGGCGAGCGCGAGCGCCCGGGTGCGCCGCCTGCCAAAAGCGTCCGCGGAAAGGAACGCCGCGAGGGCCAGGAAAACGGCGGTAGCCACGAACGAAGCGCCGAGCACGATGACGAAATCTCCGATGCCTTCCGGGCCCGACTGGCTGTAGACGAGGAGCCCCGCGAGCCCAAAGCCGAACGACTGGGCCAGAGCAAGAGCGGCAAAGAGTCCGAGCAACCGGCCTAGAAGAATGGTCCGCCTGGATACAGGAAGGGCGAAGACCACTTCGGCGGCGCCTCGCTCCAGGGAGAGCGAGAGCACGCCCAGCATCAGGCTCACCAGCGGCACGATGAGCACCACGAGATGCACGAGAGATGCGGAAGTGCGCGCGAAGTCCTGAACTCCGTGCCCGCCGGAAATGACATAACCCGCGGCGGCCACCCCCGAAGCGAGAATGGCGAAGACGACGGCGAAGATCTGAGTCCAGCGCGAGCGCAGCGCGATCTTCAGTTCCTCGGCGGCGAACAGTCGCAGGTTCATTGCGCCTCTCCCCTGGGAGGCCCCTGAGGGCCGAACACTTCCTGAAGGGACACCGGCTGCCCGCCCTTCGCGTCGGCATCGGCGTCCCGCGAAGCAGCGCTCTCATGCGCCACCAGCTTGTGATTCATGGGTGTGGTCAGGTTCGGGACGCGCGTGTAGACCGCCCGGTCGGCGCGCACCCAGGTTCCGCTGCGGTGGTCCGCCACCCACGCGATGGCGCCCTTCTCCTTCACCCCTCCGGTCTTGACGAACTCGGCGAAGCATCCGGGGTCGTCGAAGAAGCGCGGCAGTTCTCCGGGCGCGGCGATCTGGGCGGCGAAGCGGATGTCCGACACGGGCATGCGACAGAACGCGCAAAGGTCCCGGCCCTTGACCAGTTCCTCGGGGCGAGGCCCGCCGTCGCACGAGGCGAAGACCAGGGAAAGGAGGAGCGGGGCCAGGCTCTTCACCGGGGTTCTCTCTGAGGGCCGACCATCTCCCGGTAGAGATCGTCGAGTCGGCCATCCTCGGCCACCAGGTCGACGATCTGATGTCCCCGGGCCAGGATCAGCTCGATGACGCGGGGACGCATGCCCGCCGGTCCGCGCACCACCAGTTCGCCATCCGTGAACACCGCGTCGGGCGCCATGACTCGAAGACCGGCCAGGGTCGAAGCATCGAGCGAGGGCACGCGCAGTCTCATGTTTCCCCGCTCGGCCAGACGGTCCTTCATCTCACGTCCCGCGATGTCGGCGACCAGGACGCCGTCGACCAGGATGGCGAACCGGTCGGCCAGCCGCTCGGCGTCACCCATCTGGTGGGAAGTGAAGAGAACGGCGCGGCCGTCCGCGCGCGACTTCGCGATGACCTTGTAGAACGCCTCGAGGCCGTCGGGGTCGAGGGCGGCGGTGGGCTCATCCAGAAGGAACACAGGCGCATCGGGAAGCAGCGCCACGGCGAGACCGAGGCGCTGGAGCATCCCGCCCGAATAGGTGGACACCGCGCGAGCCACCGCGCCGTTCAGGGAGGCGACGCCGAGGGCCGCGGCGGCATGGGCCGCGTCGACACCGCGAATCTGTCGATGGAAATTCAAGACCTCCTGGCCCGAAAGCGAATCCTGGAACGCGACGCGCTGGGGAAGGAAGGAAAGACAGCGCCGCGCATCGGGCTCGCTCGAGGGCTGTCCAGGATTCCCCACGAGCACCACACCGGTCGTGGGCTTTACCAGGCCGGCAGCAGCCTTGAGGGATGTGGTCTTCCCCGATCCGTTCGGCCCCAGAAGAGCCACCACCTCACCCGCTCGCACGTTCAGGTCGAGATTCCTGACCGCTTGCTGCTTACCGTACGTCTTGCCGAAACCGCGGAACGAGATCATGCCGCCCCTCCCGGGCGCTGCCCGAGGTGAAATCCTGCGAGACCGAGGAGCATCAGCCCGGCCGAAACCACTATTCCCACGAGACTGGCCGCGCCCCGCACGCGCGCGGCCACCGGGACGGCCGTGAGTTCGGGTGCTTTGGCCAGCGGGCGGTCATCGGCAACCGCGATCTTCCGGAGCACCGGGAAGGTGCGTTCCGCCAGGCCCAGGGCCTCGGCCGCCGGGGTGTCGACCAGCAGATCCGCGGCGATCACGTTGCCGCGGAAGTGATCGAAGACGCTGCCGAGGGTGAAGGCGCGGTCGCTCGCCCCGTCCCCGTCGAGATCGGGTTCGAGATTGGACGTGTAGTAGTTCCCTCTGAACACGGTGTCGGTGCGTGTGCCCACGAGGAGAAGGGGCGTGCGGTTGGAGACGAAAGAGTTCGATTCGAAACGCTGCCCCGACACTGAATCGTAGAGGACCACGGCCACGTCAGATCCGGCGATGACGTTTCGCCGGAACGTGTTCTTTTCCGACCCTTCCACGAACAAGCCCCGCGCGTTGTCCGCGACCAGGTTGTCTTCGGCCAGGACGTTGTCACAGACTTTGAGCAGCAGACCTACCGAAGCGAAGCCGCGGTTGCGGATGAACTGGTTCCGCCTGAAGACGATCCGTTTCGAATACATCAGGGCCGCGCCGGCCGCGCCGTTCTCGAAGACGTTGTCCTCGAACAGATTGTCGTCCGAGAACATGTAGTGAAGGCCGTAGCGGATATCGCTGACCCGGTTTCCCCGGATCGTCCCCCCCTCCGACGACTGGACGTAGAAGCCGTCGCGTACGTCGCGAATCAGGTTGCGCTCGAGCCTGAATCCGCGGGAGTTCCAGAGGTGGATGCCGGACCCCTTCTCCCCGGGATCGAGGCCCGGAATCCCCACGATCTCGCTGTCCTCCACCACCGTCCCGCTCGACTCCCGGAGGTAGATGCCGAAGAGGGAGTTGCGGATGCGACAGCGCGCGATCCGGGCGTCGGAACCAGTGACGTGGATTCCCGAGGAGTCCCGGCCCAGGTCGCCGCCTCGCATCCCATCGATGGTGAAGCCCTCGAGTGTGACCCCGGCGGCGCGCACTCGCACCACGCTGCCATGCCCCGACCCGATGAGCGTCACTTCCCCCCGGGCGCGCAGGGTAATGGGCCGATCCAGGAATAGGTCGCCCCGATACGTGCCCGCAGGGATAACCACGGTCGAGCCGGGGAGAGCCTGGTCGAGGCGTGCCTGCAGGGGCGAGAGATCGGAGGGCGCCGGCCGCCCCTCGAGTTGTCCGACCGTCACCGCCCCATCATCGACCTGCGCGCGCGCGCAAACCCCGAGCCCGAGGAGAAGCGCCACCGCGATCGCCCCTGTTCGCATGGCCTTCTCTCAGACCGCAGGCGCCTGACGCGCGCGCCTGGCCGCCAGGAAGAAGGCCAGGACGAGGCAGAAGGCGGCGGCCCCGAGCGCGTAGGAACCGAGGGCGGGGTAGGAGTACACCTCGAAGTTCGCCAGTTGCTTGTACCCGTACATGGGCGGCATGAAAGGCGCCACCTTGACCGCCGCTTTCGGATCGAGGTTGTGGCCGTAGACCCACATCTTGTAACCGAAGGACCAGAGGGAGAAGGCGCCGAAGTAGACGTAGAGCACCAGCGAGTCGACGAGGTGGGTCATCTTCCCCATCACCACGGTGCGGGCGAAGAGAAGGCCGAAGGCCCCGATCACGAAGGGCATCCACTTGAACTCTCCAAACTCCTCGGAGACCAGGTCGCGCATGCCGATGTAGTGGTTGAGCACGTTGATCTCGGGGATGTCCTGGCCGTTGTTTCCACCCACGAGCTTGTAGCTGTAGATGAACAGCCGCAGACCGTCGGGATACTGCGGGGCGAACATGGTCATGGTGTAGAGGGGCGAGGTGAAGGTCGGGATGAGGGCCAGGGCCGCGGCCAGCACCATCACCCGGGGACCAAGGTCGAGGGGCGCGTCCAGGAAGGCATTCGCCCGTTTCAGGAAGTCACGCATGCGGCACCCCTTTCAAAAGGAGGGGCCGTGGTCCTGAGGGAGGAGGACCACGACCCCACGACTGCGAAACGCCGACGGCCCGCTAGGACGAGCCTCAGCGCACGATGAAGTAACCCTGCATCTCCTGATGCAGAGCCGAGCAGAAGTTGGTGCAGTAGAACGGGAACACACCGGACTTCTTGGCCTTGAACGTCACCGTCTTGGTCTCGCCCGGATCCACGACGATGTTGATGTTGTAGTCGAGCAGTCCGAACCCATGCAGTTCGTCGGTGGTCTGCTCGATGTTGGTGATGGCGATGGTCACCTCGTCGCCCGCCTTCACTTCGAAGTCGGTGGGAGTGAGCGTCGAGCGGACCGCCACCATCTTGACCAGGACCTTGTTGCCGTTGCGGGTCACGCCCGCGTCCTTCACGTCCCAGATGGCCAGAGGATGCTTGTTCTCTTCCTTCGAATACACCTCGATGGGATGCAGCTTGTCCGCCTTGATCATCTGGGCGTAATGGGGCTCGGGCTCGGTGAACGCGTCGTAGATGAGCTTCATCTTCTCTTCGCTGATGTCCACGAGCTGCGAGGACTCGGGCTGGCTCGGACCGACGGAGAGATGACGCCCGTGAGAGAGCTTGTTGAGGCCGACCAGGTACTTGCCGTCGGGACTGACGGTGTCTCCCTCCGCGGCGGAGAGGTGGCCGATGGAGTAGGACATGGGAACCTTGTCCACCACTTCCCAGGTGCCGAGCTTCCACTTCGCGATCGCGCTGTCCACGAACAGCGAGGTGTACGCCCAGTTGTCGGGCCCGAACTGGGTGTGCAGAGGGCCGAGGCCCACCGGCACTTCCGCATCCTTGATGTCCTCGTACTTGAGCACGGGGATGCCGTCCTCGTCGCCGGTGAAGTTCTTGTTCTTGATCGCGGTCTGGATCTTCTCGATGTTGAACACGGTGGTGACGCCCTGGAGCTTGCCGGAGCCCACGATCCACTTGCCCTCGGGGGCCACGTCGACGCCGTGCGGCGACTTGCCGCAGGGGAGGAAGTACACGAGTCCGGGGATTTCCTTGGGATCGAGAACCTTGACCCCGCCGATCATCTTGCCCTTGCCTTCGGCGGCCGACTTCTCCGCCAGTCTCCAGTCGACCATGGCGATGTAGTCGCGGTCCTTCTGGGACGCGGTCACTTCGAGCTTGCCCGTGGCCTTCTCGGTGTTGTAGGAGGTGAAGAACACGTAGCCATCGGACGCCTTCTTCCCGGCGTCGCCGAGGTCATAGTCGAACGGCGGCATCACGATCTGCCAGCCAAAGCTCATCTCGCCCGACTTCGGGTCGATCTTGACCCCGGTGATGACGCCCTTGTAGTCGCTCGCATACTTGTCGACGCCCGCCACCGTTCCCTTGGGAATGGGAATCGAGAAGCGCGAGGCCATCACCGAGTACTCGGTGTTGGGGGTGACAAAGGCCGAGGCATGGTTGCCGGAGACGTTGGGGATGGGCCCCAGGATCTGCTTGGTCTTGAAGTCGCGCAGATCGATGCGAGCCACCCGGCCGTTCATCTCATTGATGAAGAGCCACCTTCCGTCATAGTCGCCGTTGGTCTCGGAGAGCGCGGGATGATGGGCATCCCCCCAGGTGAGGTCGCCCAGCATCTTCTTCGACTCGTCGTCGAAGCCGTAGCCCGTGCCCGGGTAGGGAGTGAACACCGGGATGGTCGACAGGTGCCGCATCGAGGGCACGCCGTAGACGTAGACCTGCCCGGAATGTCCGCCCGACGAGAAAAGGTAGTACTCATCGAGGTCGCCGGGAGCCACGTAGGTCTTCTGGGCCGCGATGGCCACGTCGGACGTGGCGCCTCCTCCGGACTTCTGGGCCCCCTTGGGAGCGCTGGGGGCGCACGCCACGGCGAATATCGCCAGGGCGAGGAGGCCGTATCGGGACATCTCCGTTGCTCTGATCGTACGCATGTTTCTTTCCTCACCTGTTTGATTTAGTGGCGGGCCGCCACCGGAGCCGCCTGTTTGTCCGCTTTCGCCGCGGTTGCCTTCTGCTTTTCGTGCTCCGCGTAGGCCTCGCGGAGTTTCGAGATCGCCACCGCCTTCTCCTCCGGCGTGAGGATGATCTGGCGGGAAAGGACCACGGACATGGTGCCCGTGGGTTCGCGCAGGAAGTCGTCGAGGGTCCGTCCGAACCGGGATTGCACGTCTTCGACCGCGGTCGACAGATCGGGCCCGATCTGGGCCGGGCTCTTCACCCCCAGCGCGGAAATGGAGTGGCACACGAAGCAGCCGGTCTTGACGAACCACCCGCCCGGGCCCGTCTTCATGCGCTCTTCGTCGGCCTTCTCCTGCTCGGTCTGCGGCTCGGAATGCGGCACCCCGGGGATGAAGGCCGCGGGGACCGGCGACTTCTTCCACGACAGGACCAGCATGGCCAGGGCTTGCGCGTCCTTGGTGCCGAAGTTGAAGTTCGGCATCACCGTCTCCGTCACCAGGGACCGCGGATCCTTGAAGTGCGCCACGTGCCAGGCGAAGGATGTCTTCTGGCCGGACAGACGCCCGTACTCGTACTGTTCCGCCTCCTTGTCGCCGACATAGGTGAGGTCCGGCCCGATGGTGCCGCCGCGCCCGTTGACCACGTGACAGCCGCGGCAGCCCTTCTCCTGGACGAGCTTCTTCGCGTGATTGATGGCGTCCGCACCCTTGGTCTCGCGTTCGTAGCGGTGGCACACGTTGCAGTTCATCTGCATGAGCGCGGCCTTGTTGTCCACGAGCGAATACTCCGAGCCGAGCTGCTTGCCGAGGAGCGGCTCGTTCCAGTGCTCGATGGGCCCGTGCGCGGGGCCGGCATCGATGGCCCAACCCTGGCCGCCATGGCAGGAAGTGCAGCCGAAAGTCTCGGGCGGATGGCTCTTGAGGATCTCCGCGGGATGCGTGCGGAACGGCTCGTCCGCGGTCTCGAAGCCCTTCCAGCCGAGAGCCTGGTGACAAGTCACGCAGCGATCGGCTTTCGCCATGCTGGGAATCCAGATCTGCTGAAGCCCGGTGGGAACGGTCTTCGCCTTGTCCGGTCCGAATTTCTCCGCGACCAGGCGCTTGAACTCGGCCTGGTACCAGCGCCATTCATGCTCGCGGTCGTTCCGAGCGAAGAGGACCGTGGAGATCACGAGCAGGACGCCGACCACGGCGAGGACGGGCCGGTCGATGCGCGGATAGGGGGAATTGGTTCGCTTTTCCATGGCTTCCTCCTAGAGCCGCCCCGGAATGTCGGGCCAGGCTTCCCAGGGCCAGTAGATGTGCCAGTACGGGCCGCGCATCACCGTGCCCACGAAGGTGAGGGTCAGGACGAAGGCGCAAAGCAGGAGGAACACAAGGTTCTGCCGGCGACGAGCCCGGGCGAACCAGACGCCGGCCGCCTCCTTCGGGCTCCGATCGAGCCACGGCCACAGAATCAGGAGGGTCACCAGCAGTCCGGGCAGGACCACGCCGCCCACGAACGCGCCGTTGACCGTGAACGAGCCGATCTTGATGGTGGTGTCGGTGACGATCTCCTGCAGCCACAGGAAGTACCACGGGGCCTTGGCCGGGTTGGGCGTCACCAGGGGATTCGCGGGCTCTTCCAGGGGCGAGCGCACGAAGGTCGCAAGGATCGAGATGAGGGCGATGGTGGCGAGGGTCACGAGATTGGCGCGACGCACGAGGTCGGGAACCGCGTTCACCATCTTGTCCAGGCGGCTGATCGAGGTCGCCTTGATCACCGGAGAGGTGCCGCGCGCGATGCCGAGGAGGGTGTAGGTCTTGGTGGAACTCGCGGGGGCTTCCTGCAGTTCGTTCTCCCGGGCCTCCTTGTCCACCGCGGCGAGACCACCGTCCTTGCGCACTCTCCACATGTGGTACGCGAACAATGCGCCCACCGCGATGGGGAGGACCACGATGTGGAGGACGTAGAAGCGGATCAGAGTGGGTTGATCGATGGCGCGGCCGCCGATCAGAAGCTCGCGCACCTGGGGTCCGACGAAGGGAATCGACGCGGCGATGTTGGTGCCCACCGTGACCGCCCAGAACGCGAGCTGGTCCCAGGGCAGCAGGTAGCCCGTGAAGGAGAGGAGCAGGGTGAAAAGCAGCAGGAACACACCGATCACCCAGTTCCACTCGCGCTTCTGTCCCTGCCCGACCCCGTTCTTGTAAGCGCCGGTGAGGAACACCCGGACGAGGTGAAGGGCCACGACCACCACCATCAGATGGGCGCCCACGCGGTGGACGGAGCGCAGCCACGAGCCGAAGGTCACCACGTACTCGATGTCCTTGATGGACGCGTAGGCGCGCTCGACCGATGGAACGTACAGGAACAGGAGAGGTCCGCCCGAGAGGATCAGCAGGAGGAAGAGAGCGGCCGACCCGGTGCCGAGCCAGAACGAGTACTTCCAGGCCAGAGACGCGCGGGAGACCTTGGCCGGAAACATGTGTAGGGCGAAGTTGGAGACGATGGCGTCGCCCGATTCGCGGTCGGAGCGCGGCCGGAAGCTCCAGAAGGGTTGCGGGTGAACACCCGGAGCCTCGGGTCCTTGGGACCGTTTGAGGAAGGAAAGGAAGGGAAAGGCCATCGGTGTCTGCCTCAGGCGAGGGTGAGTCGGAAGTCGCGCGCCACTTCCTGGGCGAGATCGACCACGAGGGATCCGTCATCTACGGAGATGGAAAGGTGGTACCAGGCGAGGGCGCGGGGCGCGGGGCCGGCCACCGCCTTGCCGTCGCCTTCATATCGGGAGCCATGGCAGGGACACAGGAACCGGTGGGTGAGCTTCATCTTCACCCCGTCGACTTCCTTCGTCTCGGGCTGCGACATGGCCTCGGCGCGCACGGTGCAGCCGAGATGCGTGCAGACCGCGGAGATGGCGTGGAAGGTCTTGCCCTCGCGGAACACGAACAGGCGCTGGTCGGGCAGGAACTTGAGGCCGTCCGGAAAGTCGGTGGGCATCCCGATCTTCACCGTGGTGGGGGCGTCGTAGGACACGTTCGGAACCAGCGACCTCAAAGAGGCGGCGGCCTGGAGGCCGAGGCCGGCGATCCCGGCTCCGAGTCCGGCCTTCATCATGAAGTCGCGACGATCTTTGTGCTCGGCCATCCTCAGCTCCTTTGCTCGTCAGCCTGAGCGGGGGCGTATCGCTCGGTGATCTGAAATTTCTCCATGGTCATCGCGTCGGTGGGACACCTGATCGCGCACAGGCCGCAGCGGATGCAGCGGTCGTCGTCCTTCACCATCGCGGCGAGGGGGAGACCGTTCGCCTGCGCGCGCTCCATGAGCTCCTCGCGCGCTTCCTCGGGAAGGGCCAGGCTCTCGACCGGAACGATGGCGAGGCAGAACTCGGGGCACACATCGACGCAGCGCGAGCACAGGATGCACTTCTCGGGGTCGTAGATGGTCTGCACATGGCAGACCAGGCAGCGAGACGCCTGCGCGCGCGCCTCGTTCGCGTCGTAACCGGTCTCCACTTCGGCGATGCCGGTGCGGCGGCCGACATCGAGAGTCGGCGCCGCCTTGCGGTCGAGGATCTCGAAGCCCGCGCTCATCCGGTACTGCGCGGTGGGCAGGACTTCGATGGCCAGGGTGCGCTCGATGCGCGCGCCCTCGTGCGAGAAGTGTTCGTGGATGGACCGCGCCGCGCGTTTGCCGTTCGCGACCGCCTCGATGAGATTCCGGGGACCGAAGGCCACGTCGCCGCCGGCATAGACCCCGGGAGCGGTGGTGGCGAGGGTGGTGGCATCGATCTTCACCGAACCGCTTCGCAGGACTTCGACGCCATCCTCGGGCTTGAGGAAGCTCAGGTCCGTCTGCTGGCCGATGGCGAGGATGCAGGAGTCGGCCTCGATGGTGAGGACGTCTTCGTCGTCATAGACCGGCGCGAAACGGCCGTTCTCATCGAAGACGGAACGGACCGCGCGGAGTTCGATCGCCCGCAGCCTGGACTCACCGAGGAATCGCTTGGGGCCGCGGCCGGGCAGAAAGGCCACCCCCTCGTGCTTGGTCTCCTCGAACTCCTCGTGCCCTTGAGTGGTGCGCAGGACCGGCATCTCCTCGAATCGCTCGAGGGAGACGATGGTCACTTCGGAAGCGCCTCCGCGGATCGCGGCGCGGGCCGAGTCGATCGCCTCCTTCGCACGCGCCTCGGACTCGGAGACCAGGGTGTCGAGTTCCTGCTCCGCGGTCTCGCGGCCCAGACGAAGGGCGGTGCGCGCGGCGTCGAAGGCGACGAACCCGCCGCCGATCACCACGACTTTGCGTCCGAGGGGAAGCCGATACCCGCGATTGACGTTGAGGAGGTAGTCGACCGCCTTCACCACGCCGTCGAGCTCGACGCCGGGAGCGGACAGTTCGCGACCGCGGGACACGCCCACGGAGAGGAAGAAGGCTTCGAAGCCCTGGGCCCGGAGTTCCTTGAGGCCGAAGGTCGGGGTCAGAGGCGCCTTGGTGCGCAGGGTGACGCCGAGAGACAGGATCTTGTCGATCTCCTGACGGATCAGGGTTCGAGGCAGCCGGTACTCGGGAATGCCGAAGCGCATCATGCCGCCCGGCTCTTCCGACGCTTCGAGGACGGTGACGCTGTAACCCAGGAGAGCAAGATCGTGGGCGGCGGCAAGCCCGGCCGGACCGGCGCCGATCACCGCGACCTTCCGGCCTTTCGCCGCGTCGGGCAGGGCGCGCACCGGCGCGGTGGGCAGGTGGCCCGGGAACCGGTTGCCCTCGCCGATGAGGGTGTGGCGCAGGAGGTCCTGGGTGTCGGGACGGATCGACTCGGCGCCGTAGCGCTCGGTGACGTAGCGCTTCAGGGAACGGATGGCGATGGGAGCATCGATGGTTCCGCGCCGGCACGCGTCCTCGCAGGGCGCGGCGCAGACCCGCCCGCACACCGAGGCGAAGGGATTGGGGGCGCGCGCGGTGAGATACGCCTCCTGGTCGCGGCCCTCGGCGATGAGCTGCACATAGCGACCAGCATCGGTGCCCACGGGGCAACCGGACTGGCACTTGACCTGGCCCTTCCAGTGTTCGAGATCCGGCAGGCGAACCTTGAGAGTCTTCATGGAAAGACACTCCTCCGCCCTCTGGTCATCGGGTATCGACGACCGACACAGCTTGGCAGCGTCTCAAGACCCTCGAAAAGAGCCATTTGCATCATTTCGAGACGGATTGTGACGAGCCGTTCGGTCTCCGCTCATGACCGCTGTCATGTCGGCGAGAAAATTGTGCGCTGGGGTCCTCTCGGCGACCCGGCTACTTCGGGGACGATTTCCGCGGACAGGACCTCTACGAGGTCCCCTGACCTCCAGGCCGGCCACCACCGCCCGCGCGGTCGATGACCAGGATGAAGCGGTAGAGGCCGAAGCTCGCCGCGAACAACAGCCCGGAGAGGATCGCGGCCGGGACCGCCACCTCGTGGTGACCGCCGAGAAATGCCTCGAGCGTGGCGGTGAGGAGCCACATCTGCACCACGAGCAGGATGGCGATCAGGGAGATGGCGCCATCGAGGGCGGTGAGCCCGCGCGAGACCGGAGGCGGCCCACTCATGATTTCAGCTCCTCCGGCGCCGAGGATTCCGTTCCCAGGTCGACGCCGGTCGCCCACAGCTCGTCGCCGCGCTGATCCAGCACGATTCGCGGGAGGGGTCGGGGCGGCGGTCCCTGCAAAACGCGGCCGTCCTCGATGGAGAAGAAGCCGTGATGGCAGGGGCATTCAATCCGCCGGCCGTCGGTCGCAGGAATGACCGCGCAGGACAGGTGCGTGCACTTCTGCGAGTAGGCCACGTACCGATCCGACTGGGTGTGGAACAGGATGCATGGATCCTGGTCTCCCGGATACCTGAACAGTCTCACTCCACCCTTCGGGATGTCGCTCGCGTGGGCGACCAGGGTGCGGGGAAAAGTCTCCGCCCTCCGGAAGTACGATCGCGCGAGGATCCACAGGTTGCCGACGAACATGCCGAAGCTGGTCAGGACCAGGAATTTCCCGAACTGACGGCGGGCCACGTAGCGCTCATGAGCCGCCTCGATCGAGAACTCATCGCGCCACAGCTTCATGCCTGCTCCTCCCACATGTAGTCGACCACGTCCACGCTCACGGCATCGACGGTTTCCGGAACCATCATGTAGACCTTGGTCGTGACCTTCTGCTTCCCGAAGAAAAAGACGTTCGTCGGCTTCTCCCGGCGGCCGAGCAGGATCTCCTCGAGGGGCACGTAGGAGAGGGCCTGCGACGGGCACACTGTCGCGCACATGGGCTTCTTCCCCACCGAGGTGCGGTCGTAGCACATGTCGCACTTCATCATCTGCTCCTGGCGCACCATCACCTTGGGGATGCCGAAGGGGCAGGCCAGCACGCAGTTCGAACAGGCGATGCAGCGCGGCTTCAGCGACGACTGGACGATGCCGTCGTCGGTCTTCTTGATCGCGTCCGCCGGGCAGACCTGGGCGCAGGTCGGATCGTCGCAGTGCATGCAGACGAAGGGCACGGTGGCGATGGTCTGGCGGCGATCGATGAAATCGAGGTGAATCATCGACTCGCCCCGGTGGTTGTCGCACTCGGCGCAGGCGTTCACGCACGACTCGCAGCCGATGCAGCGCGAAGGGTCGATGAAGAACTGGCGGCCGAACACTACTGGATCACCCGCAGTTCGCGCCTCGGAGCGCGCTGAGACCGCCCCGGGGCTTTCGATGCCCTGGACCATTCGGGGGGCGCCGCCGCCTTCTCGATCCGGCACGCGGACACCTTGAACTCCGGGATCTTGCTGCGCGGATCGAGGGTTCGATGGGTCAGCTGGTTGGCGCTCCTGAGGCCGGCCCAGTGATAGGGGATGAAGACGGTGTCGGGCCGTATGGTCTTCACCACCAGGGCCTGGATGGTCATCTGGTGACGTTTCGTGGTGACCTTCACCCAGTCCTCGTTCGCGATGCCATGGGCTTCGGCGAGCCGCGGGTGGATTTCGAGCCGGGGCTCGGGATACTGATCGACGAGCGCGCCGATGCGCCGCGTCTGGGTGCCCGAGAGGTACTGCGAAACCACGCGGCCGGTGGTGAGATAGATCGGATGCTCCTCGGTCACCGGGTCTCCGCTCGGCCGGTACTCCGCGACCACGAACCGCGCCTTGCCGTCCTTGTGGAAGAACCGAGCGCCTTCGAATAGACGCGGCGTGCCGGGATGATCCTCGGTCGGGCAGGGCCAGAACACGCCCATATCGCGGTCGATCTTTTCGTAGGTAATGCCGTAGTAGTCGGCGATGCCGCCGCGAGATGCCTCCCGCAGCTCGTCGAAGATCTGGCGCGGCGCCTGGTAGGGGAAGAACTTCTCCTTCCCAAGGCGCTTCGCGAGGTCGCAATAGATCTCCCAGTCGTTGCGCGCGCCCGTGGGCGGCGTCACCGCCTGCTGAATGTGGACCACGCGGCCCTCGGCGGTGCAGGTGATGCCTTCTTCCTCCTCCTGGAGGCTGCCCGCGAGCACCACGTCGGCGTGATGGGCGGTCTCGGAGAGGAAGAAGTCGACCACGCCGAAGAACTCGAGCTTCTCGAGGGCTTCTCGTATGTAGGTCGAGTCGGGCAGGGAGACGAGCGGATTGAAGCAGATGGAGAGAAGTCCCTTGATCTCTCCGCGGTGGATCGCCTCCATGATCTCCATGGCGGAGAGCCCCGCCTGCGGGATTTCCTCCGGGGTGATGCCCCACACCTTCGCCACGTGCTCGCGCGCCGCCGGGTCGGAGATCGAACGCTGGCCGGGAAGCTGGTCGCACTTCTGGCCGTGCTCGCGCCCGCCCTGGCCGTTGCCCTGGCCGGTGATCATCATGCACCCGGCGCCCTCCCGGCCGATGTTGCCGGTGGCCAGGCACAGGTTGATGAGGGACAGGACGTTCTCGACGCCCTTCGACTGATGTTCGATGCCGCGGGCATGAAGGGCGATGGCCCGCTCCGCGCCGCCAAAGAGCCGCGCTGCCTTTTCGATGGCCTCGGGCGGCACGCCGGTCAATTCCGCGGTCTTGCGCGGATTCCACTCCCGGACCGACGCCTCCACGGCTTCGAAACCCACGGTGTGATCGGCGATGAACTTCGGTTTGGTCAGGCCGTCACGAATGACCACGTGCAGCAGACCCATCATCAGGGCCACGTCCGTGCCCGGCCGCACCGGCAGGTACAAATCGGCATTGCGCGTGATCGGAGTCATCCGCGGGTCGATCACGATCAGCTTGCCCCCGTTGTCGCGCATCCGCCACAGGTAGTCGGTGGTGATGGGCGCGCACTCGGCGACGTTCGCGCCGGTGACCAGAACCACCTGGGCCTTCGGAATGTCGCTCCACGGATTGGGAGAACGGTCGACGCCGAAGGCGAGTTTGTAGGCGGTGCCCGCGGAGACCATGCACAGGCGCCCGTTGTAGTCGATGTGCCGCGTGCCCAGCGCCACCCGCGCGAACTTGCCGAGGAGATAGCTCTTCTCGCTGGTGAGCGAAGCCCCGCCGTAGATCGCGACCGCGTCCTTGCCGTGCTTCTCCTGAATCGCGCGGAGACTCTGCGCGGTGAAGTCGAGGGCCTCGTCCCACGTCGCCCCTCGAAAATCGCCGTTCGCCGCGCGCATCAGGGGGCTGAGCAACCGGTCGGGATGCTCATTCTGCAGGTAGCGCTTGACCCCCTTGGGACACAGCTTCCCCTGGTTGAACGGGAACTCGTCCCACGGCTCGAAGCCCACCACGCGGTTGTCGCGCACTTTCAGCTGGATGCCGCACTGCTGGCCGCAAAAGCAGCAGTGGGTCTTCACCAGGTGGTCGGGAGGGGCTTCCGATCCCTTCTGCCAGCCGCCCGAGGGCGTGTAATTCGGGTTCGGTCCGTAGCGCTCGACGAGCAACTCGGGGTGCGGCGGCGCCTTAGCCAAGGCTTTCCTCCTTCAGGCGCATCTGGGCCCGAGCGATGGTCTTCCTCTTGCAGGGAGGACAGATCTCCTGCCAGGTGGGGGCGGGCCCCTCCATGGCGTAGTTGAAGCCGAGTTCGGGCAGCGCGCGGTTGACGTCGTCGATGTGCATCCGTGAGGCAAAGCGCTCGCCGCACGAGGCGCAGGACGCTCCCGGACCCTCATCGCCCGCATCCTGGTAGAGCTTCACCCCAAGCTGAGCGGGCCGCTGAAACATGTGAAAGAACTTCCCGAAGGGCAGATAGAGCAGAGCCGAGATCACGGTGATCGCGTGGAGGATGGAGAGGAACCCGTAGAACTGACCGCGCAGCCACAAGGTCGACGCGGTGAGAGCGAGACCGGTGACGGAGATCGCGAAGAGCAGGATCAAGGGAAAGAAATCCATGCCGAAGGACTGCACGGTCATGGCGCTGTTGTCACGCATGCGGCGGCCGAGGGACAGCGCGATTCCGGCGAGGACCAGGAACGCGGCGAAGTCGAGGCCGTGGAAGAGCAACCACGCGAAGACTGTCCGCACCGGGAAGGAGGCGGTCGGAAAGCCGAAGACGTAGGTGACGTAGGTCAGTGGATTGTCGGGCAGGGTGCCGAAGTGGATCCAGCCGAAGACGAGAGGGAAGGTGATGGCCGCGGCGAGCAGGCATCCCCAGAAAAGGAACTGATGCATCCACCAGCGGCGGGTCGAACGGTGGCGGATGAAGGTCTGGCCCAGGAGATGCGTTCCGGTCACGACGGCAAGGCGCGGGAGGCTCTTGAGAAGTCCACGACGGAAGGCCATCTCGAATCCTCGCCGGAAGAAGATCCGGGTGGGCGGCTTTTGCAGCCAGACCGCGTAGTGAAACGCCACACCCCACGCAGCGAACACCGAGGCGAAGGTGTAGATCACGAGAGCCGCGTCGAAATTCTGCAGGTTCCGGGAGCCCACCACGATCGACGCCACCAGCAGGCCCGCGACCATGGTGGCCCACCCGCCGGCCCGAAGCTGGTCGGCGATCTGCTGCTGCGCCGGCGTGAGGTTGAGTTCGAGCGCTTCCTGCTTTGGGAGCAGGACGCGTCGGTTCAAGAGGAAGAGGCCGAAGGAGGTGGCCGCGAGCAGGGCGAACCCGGGCCACACCGCTCCCGTCCGGTCGCGGAAGAAGCCGAGGAGCAGGGGCGGAAAGAAGCCTCCGAGGCCGCCCATCGCGCCCACAAGACCCGTGACCGCGCCGGTTTCATTCGGGAAGAACTGGGGCACGAGCTTGAACACCGCGCCATTGCCGAGACCCAGAAGGGCCGCGCATCCAAGTGCCCCGACGGTGAAGGGGACCATCGCCTTCCACGACAACAGGAGGGCGAAGGGAATCAGGCCCAGGAACACCGCGTTCAGCACGCGGGCGCCGCCGATGCGGTCGGCGAGAGCGCCGCCGAAGGGTCGAAGCACGGTGGCCAGAACCACGAAGCCCGCGGCCCGGAAGCCGGCGTCGGCCGGGGTCAGTCCGAAGTCATCCTTGAGAAGGGTGGGCAGGTAGATGGCAAAGGCGACGAACCCGCCGAAGGTCAGGAAGTAGAAGGCGGAGAGAACCCACGCGAGACGCTCGCGTAGCAACAACGCCACCATGTCCCCGATTCCTTTGGGAGCGGACTTCGCAGGCGCGTCTCGCGCGAGCAGCCAGAACACTCCGCCCCAGAGGAAGAGCGCGCCGGCGAGACCGGTGAACACTCGTTCCCAGCCGACCGCCGCAGCCAGCAGGGGGCCCAGGAAAACGGCGGCCGACTGGCCGATGTTGCCCATGCCGTAGACCCCGAGAACTCCGCCCTGCTTCGCGGCCGGGCTCCAGCGCGAGACGTAGCTCACCCCGACCGAAAAGGATGAACCGGCAAGGCCCAGGAAGAAGGCGGTGACGACGAGGGCTCCATAGGTGTCGGCCTGGGGAACCAGGAACACGGGAATCGAGACGGTGAGCATCAGGATCGAGAACACTTTGCGCGCGCCGAATCGGTCGGCCAGGATGCCCATGGGGAGTCGAGCGAGCGAACCGAGCAGCACGGGAACCGCGACCAGCAGCGCGGTCTCCGTGGACGAGAGGTCAAACCGCTGGCGGAACCGGACCGCGAAAGCGCTGATCAGACCCCACGCGGCAAAGCAGATCCCGAAGGAAAACGTACCGAGGGCCAGATGACGACGGAGGGGGCCGGCGGGTTCTTCGGTCGACATCGCTTTCCGAAGCATACGGGGCGAAACCGTGTCCCCCTTCGGGCCTTGGGGGAAGCTATTCGCTACTCGGCGAACCGGGGCTTCAGAACGTGGTTCTCGAGGTGCACGTGGGTGAACACATCGCTCTCGAGTTGCCGGAGTTCGGAGAAGAGGGTGTGGTAGCTGTTGCAGGCCCACTCCGGAAGAGTGAAATCGTCGCTCGCCGCGCGGATGCGCTCGAGAAGCCTCGCGACCGCGAGGTGCTCGTCCTGCATGGACGCGAGCTGACTGGCAATGGCGGACCGATCGGGCTCCTCCGCGGTGAGAGCCGGAAAGAGCGACTGCTCCTCGTCATCGAGGTGGGGCAGAAGCGCTGAGGAGATTTCCTGGACCGCGGCCTCCAGGTGGCGGAGCTTCTGGTTGTGATCGCCGTGCACGCGGCTCACCTTGGTGGCCAGGGTCTGGACGAACGGGAGGACCTTGCGGAGGTACTCGTGGTGCTTCGAGACGATGTAAGCGACGAGCCGCGGCGTGGACAATTCGCGGGGATCGTCCTGTCGATCGCCGCGCCGATCTGCGATCGCCCGGGACAGTTCGGCGAGGAGAGCGTCCACATCGACTTTCCTGGCGTTGGCGGCGGCCTCGATGCTCTGCTCTCCCTGGCAACAGAAGTCGATGCGATGGCGCTGAAAGACCTGGGCGCACTCCGAGTGGTCGAGGACGACGCTTGCGACGGGCTGCTGGCGGTTGAGTATTTGGTTTTCCATGCGAAGGGGTGTTGCACATCCCGGGCCATCACGAGATGACCGTATCCCGGCCGGCTATCGATGCGCGTGCTCGGCGGTCGGCACGGCGTGCTCGGTCGTCCCCTCGGCCGCGGCGAAGACGCCTTCGATCCAATGGGTGAGCGGCACATAGGCGGCCACGAACTTCCGGCCGGCCGCGACATCCCCAGGCCGAAAGTCCCGGGTCGCGCGAGCGGCGGCGAAGCGCTCGGAAAGGCCAGCGCGCACCTTGGCGACGAGGAGTTTTTCGAGCTCGTCCGTGGCTCCAAGGCTGATGGCCTGATCGGTAGCCGCGATGATCGGCTCGGGTTCGCGGTCGACGAGGCCGGTGTAAGGGGCGCCTTCGCCCGCGCGGTGAATCCGCACGACGGTCTCGAAGAAGTAGCGGTCGGCGAGCGCTTTCGCCTCGGGCCCGAGGGCGCGCACCGCGAGGGCCTGCTGGAAAGCGCTCCGGATGAGGGCCTCGTCCGCGGGGCGCACCCAGTGCAAAACCAGACCTGGATCGCGGGCCTCAAGGGCGGCGGCGGCGGCGGTCACCACCGGCCCCTTCAAGGTGTCGCAGTGCGCGAAGGCGGGCGTTGAGACGGCGAGGGCGGCGAGCGAAGCGACGACAATCGCGGCGCGGCGGAACATGGTGTTGTGGTGGTCGGGCATCTGGTTCTCCATGGTGAGACCTGAAGCACGTCGCGTGCCAGTGCCGGGGCCTTTGAAACCGGTCGGGGCGTTCAACCCGTTCCACCGATCTGTTCCAGAATGTAGCGCATGGAACGCTCAAATCCGGTCTGTGAGGTGTGCGGCCTGGTCCCGCACGCGCCCCGCCTCAGCGGCACGACGCACCTCGTCGCGCGCAGCCCCGCCATGCAGATCCTGCTCAAACGCGTCGCCCGCTTCGCCGCGAACAGCGCCCCCGTGACCGTCCTCGGCGAAACCGGCACCGGAAAGGAAGTGGTGGCTCGGGTCCTCCACGCGAATTCGCCGCGGGCGAAGCATCCGTTCGTCGCCGTGAACGTGGCCGCCCTCCCCGCGGAACTCCTCGAGTCGGAGTTGTTCGGTCATGCCAAGGGGGCGTTCACCGGGGCGGCCGCCGCTCGACGAGGTCTGTTCGAGGCGGCCGACAAGGGGACGCTCTTCCTCGACGAGATCGGTGAGATGCCGTTGCCGCTCCAGGCGAAGTTGCTGCGCGCCCTCCAGGATGGCGAGTTGCGACGGGTTGGCGAAAGCGGAACCTATGCGGTCGATGTGCGCGTGGTCTGCGCGACCCATCGCGACCTCGGCCTCCTAATCCGCGAAGGCGCCTTCCGCCAGGATCTTCTGTATCGACTGAAGGTCCTGACCATCGAAGTGGCGGCTCTTCGCGAGCGCAGGGACGACATCCTCCCCCTCGCTCTCCACTTTCTCGCGGAGGAAAAGACCGGAGCCCGCGGTTTCACCGCCGCGGCCAGGAAGATCCTGATCAACTACGGCTGGCCCGGCAATGTTCGGGAGCTCCAGAACGCGGTCAAGCACGGCGCCGCCCTCGCGATGGGATCCGAGGTGGACGCCGTGGACCTGCCGGATGAATTGAATCGGCCCGCCGCCTCCCTCTCGTCACCATCCACCCCGGGCGCGCCGCGGGTCTTCAAGACCCTCGCCGAGGCGGAGCGCGAGTACGTTCTGGAGGTGCTCGAGGCCTGCGAGGGCTCCCCGTCGGAGGCGGCGCGGGTCCTCGGGGTGGCGCGCAACACGCTCTGGAGAAGACTCAAGACGTATTCCTGATCGAGGGAAGCGCGGCTCGCATGGCGGCAACCGGGTGATGGGGCGATGATTGAGAAATGAAACATTCGAGAACGCAGGCCCTTCGCCCCTATCTTCCAGGTGCGCTGTTCCTCGTCGTATTCGCGGCCGCCTGTTCTCGGCCAGCGACTCCGACCGATGCGCCTCGGGGAGGGCCCTTCACGGGCGCGGGGCTGCCGACCCTGGCGGGTCGGGACGTCACCTGCGCCGGGCCCCGCCAGAAATCATTCACCCTCGAAGCGCGAGAGACCACGGTCGATCTGGGCATGGGCATGCGGTTCAACGCCTGGACCTACAACGGCAAATTGCCTGCGCCGGTCCTGGAGGCCTGCGAAGGGGACCGCGTCAAGATCACCATGGCGAACCACGCAGGCACCGCGCATGGGCTGGATTCACATGCGTTCCGAACCAGCATGATGCACTTCGGTCCGGTCGAGCCGGACGAATCCATGGTCCTGGACAAGACGATGGATACCCCCGGCGCGTTCATGTACCACTGCGCCTCGGGCCCCGTCACCGACCTGCACATCAAGAGCGGGCTGTATGGAGCGATGGTGGTCTATCCGCGCGACCGGAGGCTTCCTGCGGCGCGGGAGCTTGTGGTGGTGGAGAGCGCCATCTACGGCGACCCCGACCCATCCGGGCTGATCCCCGGCACCTCACCGGCACGGGCGCAACGAAACGATCCGGCCTTCATGATGTTCAATGGCCGGCTCGAGCACGAGACTCTGGCCGTCGCTCCGGGCGAACGGGTCCGCGCGTACGTAGTGAATGTCGGTCCGGGCGTCGCCGCCATCCATGTCATGGGAACGATTCTCGAGACGGTGTACGACGGGACGGCGGAAGTCCGCAACGTTCAGACCTACGGGATCCCCGCCGGCAGTGGCGCCGTGATCGACTTCATCATTCCCGAGACCGGGACGTACGGTCTGGTTGACCACGACCGCCTTTCCTATCTCCCCTACGGGATGGAGTTGACGTTCGAGGCGCGAGCGACCGCCTCCCCCGCCGGCAAGTAGCCCGGCCTCAGGCTCGGACCGGCTGAACGGGACGCGGGTGAAGGCCGCACCCTCCCTTCGCATGACCGTGGTCATACCGCTCCGCTCCGCGCGTCGCTAACGTCCGCGTCGAGGAGGAATCATGAGCGAGCTATTGGAGAATGCCCGGGTCGGTGATGTGGTCGCCGCCGACTTCCGGTCCGCCGCCGTGTTCCAGCAATTCGGCATCGACTTCTGTTGCGGCGGCCGCCGGTCGGTCGCCGACGCATGCCGGGCCGCGGGTGTGGACCAGGCCAGGATCCTCGTCGCCCTGGAAGCGCTTCGGCCCGAGGACGCCGCGAGAGACGATGTCGCGGGCTGGCCCCTCGATCGACTGGTCGCCCATCTCCTCGAGACTCATCATGCCTACATTCGCGCCTCGACTCCGGTGGTCTCGGGTTACCTGGAAAAGCTCGTCTCCGTTCATGGAGCCCGGCATCCCGAACTGAGCCGGATCGAGAACGCCTTCCGGCGGGTGAGCCGCGACCTCGCGCCTCACCTCATGAAGGAGGAGCACGTCCTGTTTCCCTACATCGGCGAGTTGCTGGAATGGACCGGGGCGAAGGTGGAGCGGCCCCCCTCGAGTCCCTTCGGCAGCGTGGGAAATCCGATCCGCATGATGGAGCGGGAGCATGAAGAGGTCGGCACCGAGATGCGGCTCATCCGTGAATTGACCGGCGATTTCGCTCCTCCGGCGGACGGCTGCACGACCTACCGCGTCTGTTTCTCCGAGCTGCTGCGCTTCGAACAGGATCTGCATCGCCACGTCCATCTCGAAAACAACGTGCTCTTCCCGAAGGTCCTGGCCCTCGAAGAGTCGGTGTGTCGGAACTGACCACGCCGGCTCGGGGGCCGTGTCGATGAGCCTTCGCCCCGCTATCATGAGCGGATGTCGCCGGATTCCGAAGCCGGACGATGCGCCCGCTCTATGTCGCGGACCGGCCGGGGGGCG
>JAIBCN010000131.1 GCA_019694155.1 Vicinamibacteria bacterium
GCCCGTCCGCTCATGGGCTGGACCTCCTCAAGTCTCGAGACCGGATCGTCAGGCAGGTGTGGCAGACGGAACAGGGCCTGCCCCAGGTCTCCGTCACGTCGATCGCCCAGACCGGGGATGGTTACCTGTGGGTGGGAACGTTCGGTGGACTGGCCCGGTTCGACGGCGCGCGCTTCACGGTCTATGACGCCGGCAACACGCCGGGTTTCGCGGGGAATCGAATCCTGTGCCTGCTTGTCGATCGTGACGACGTACTGTGGATCGGCAGCGAAACCGGGCTCACGCGGATGGACCACGGCCGCTTCACTCCCTTCACGCTCGCGGACGGGCTTCCCTCGGGACACGTGACTTCGATCGCGCAGGACGCCGCGGGAGTGATCTGGCTCGGCACCACCCTTGGCGTCGCGGCCATCCGCGGGGGCGCCCTGATCCACGGCGACTGGGAGCGCATCAACAAGGACGGCGGATGGGCGGTGGTGGGTGGCGGGAGGTCCGGACGCGTCTGGGCCATCGTGGGCAGCCGCTTCCACGAAATCCGCGACGGGGTCGTCACAGAACACCCATTGCCCGCAGTGCCCCCGGGGCAGGAAGCCACCGCGGTTTTCGAAGCGAGCGACGGGCGCGTCTTTGTGGGCTACGGGGGCGCCTGGCGCCGGGAGCCGGATGGCTCCTGGGTCGAACTCCGATCGCGGGACGCGAAGCGACTGGTGGTGTCGTCGATCACGGAATCGCGAGACGGAGCCGTCCTGATTACCTCCGAAGGGAGCGGTCTCAACATCTGGAGCCACGGCCGGCCTCAGGATGCCGCCCTGTTCTCGGTCGGCGCGGACCTGGCCAAGTCCGCCTTCGAGGATCGGGCGGGAGGCTTGTGGCTCGGCACCAACATCAGCGGCCTCTTCGCCTGGCGTCGCGGAAGGGTGAGCGCGTGGGGCCGCGAGCGAGGCATGCCCGAGGTGAGTTCCGTGCCGATTCTGGAAGACCGCAAGGGCAACATCTGGGTGGGAGCCACCTGTGGCGGGTTGTTCCTGCGGCCGCCCGGGGGCCAGGCGACGCGCGTGGTCCTGGGGTCAAGCGAGCCCGAGTGCGTCTGGGCCCTCGCCGAGGATCCCACGGGCGACATCTGGGTTGGGACCGGGGATTCCGGGGTCTACCGGGTCGCGGCCGGAAAAGTGCGAGCTCACTACGCGCGGGCCGATGGCGTCACCGGTCTCGCCGGAGACGCGGTCAACGCTCTCTTCTTCGACAGTCAGGGTGTGCTCTGGATCGGCACGGCCCGCGGCGTCAGCCGGTACTCGGACGGACGATTCGAAGTGGTGTCCGGACCCTGGGGAGCGGGCGTCCACCTGATCACCCAGGATCGCGCCGGCGCCCTGTGGCTGGGTGCGCGCGGCCTCATCCGCATGAAGGACGGCGAAGTCACGACGTTCACCACGCGCGAGGGCTTGAGCGACGACTCCGTGCGGTCCATCTACGAGGATGAGACGGGAGTCTTGTGGATTGGTACCTACGGTGGCGGCCTCAATCGCTTCAAGGACGGCCGCTTCTTCAACTACTCGACCGGCAACGGGCTCGTCGACAACACGGTGTCGATGATCATGGAGGACGACCACGGAAACCTCTGGTTGAGCGGGAACAATGGCATTTCCCGGGTCGCCCGCAAGGACCTCAATGATCTGGCGGAGGGGCGCCGGTCCCGGGTCGACGTGGCTTCGTTCGGGACGGCCGATGGCATGAAGACACGCGAGGCCAATGGCGGCGGGCAGCCCGCGGGAATCCGATCGAAGGACGGTCGCATGTGGTTTCCCACGGTGCGCGGCGTGGTGACCATCGATCCGGGCGAAATGCGCCTGGCCCCGCTTCCGGTGGTGATCGAGCAGGTGCTAGCGGGTGGACGGCCCATCGATCTCTCGCGACCGCCGGCCATCGGCCCCGGGGTCACCGAGCTCGCCGTGACCTACACCGCCATCTCCTTCGACGGGGCGGTGAACACGCGCTTCCTTTACCGGCTGGAAGGGTATGACCGGGACTGGATCGACGCGGGCCCGCGCCGCCAGGCGTACTACACCCACCTGCCCCCGGGGCGCTATCGGTTCCAGGTCAAGGCCCGGAACTCCGACGGCGTCTGGAACGAGACGGGTGCTGCCGTCCCGCTGGAGTTCCTTCCCCATTTCCATCAGACCAACTGGTTCGCCGCCCTCGTCGTCCTCCTTCTGGGTCTTGGGAGCTGGCGCGCGTACGCGATGGGTGTCCGCCTCCGGACCCAGGCCATCCAGCGCCGCAATCAGGCCCTGCAGGCCGAGATCTTCGAACGCCTGCGAGTCGAGCGGGAACTCGAAGCCAACAACAAGCAGCTCGAGGCCAGGAACGCCGAAATGGAGCGCTTCGTGTACACCGCTTCGCACGATCTGAAGACGCCGCTCGTGACCATCAAGGGATACGCCGGGCTGCTCGAGCGCACCGTCGCCGAGGTGGTGCCGGACCCGAAGGCCGCCGAGCAGGTGGTCGACGATCTCGTTCGGATCGGCAGGGCCGCCGACACCATGCGCCGCCTGCTGGATGATCTTCTGCAGCTCTCCAAGGTCGGCCAGCCGATCCGGGAACCCGGCGCGGTCGGTCTGAGCGAAGTCGCGCAGGAGGCGGCGGCGCTCGTGATCGGCGGCGATGAGGCCCGCGCCCGCGCCGTCTCCATCGACGCGGCGATGCCTCGAGTCCACGGCGACCGGATGCGCCTCATCGAGGTGTACCAGAACCTCATCGAGAACGCGCTCAAGTTCATGGGCGAACCAGACACACCCCGGGTCGAAGTCGGAGCCAGGACGGAGGCGGACGAGATCCTGTGCTGGGTGCGGGACAACGGCATGGGGATCGACCCTCGCTACCAGGAGAGGATCTTCGGCTTGTTCGAGCGGCTGGACCAGAGTATGCCCGGGACCGGGATCGGACTCGCGGTCGTGAAGCGGGTCATCGAGGCCCACGGGGGCCGGATCTGGGTCGAGTCCGAGGGAGCCGGGCGCGGCTGCACGTTCTACTTCACGCTGCCCCCCGCGAAGGGACCGGACTCCTAGGCGCGCGGCTGCCCCCGGCGCCGATCAGTCGCCGAAGGAGATGCCGAGGCCTCGCGCGGACTGCATCACATCGGAATCGAGGGGCACGCGCTTGGTCCGGCCACCGCCGACCGCGACCTTCAGAGGCACGCGCACGATGGTGGGCGGCTTGAGCGCGACCATGGTCTCGAAATCACCGTCCGCCACCGCGCGAACCGCCGCCGCTCCGAATCGAGTTCCGAGGAGCCGGTCGAAGGTGGTGGGGGGGCCGCCGCGCTGCAGATGACCGAGGACCAGGCTGCGCGTCTCCTTGCCCGTCCGTCTCCCGATTTCCTCCGCCACCCACTGCCCGATGCCTCCGAAACGCGGAGTCTCGCCCTTGTCCGTGGCCCGAAGGTGAACCTGGCCTCCCTTGCTGCGGGCCCCTTCCGCCACCACCACGATCGAGAAGTAGCCCCCGCGATGACCCTTTTCGCGCTCGCGGATCTTGTCGCAGACGAGGTCGAGGTCGAATGGGACTTCGGGAATCAGGATGACGTCGGCGCCGCCCGCCACGCCGGAATTGAGGGCGATGAAGCCCGCGTTGCGTCCCATCAACTCGACCACCATGACGCGGCCGTGCGCCTCGGTGGTGGGGTGGAGCTTGTCGATGGCGTCGGTCGCAGTGGAGACCGCGGTGTCGAACCCGAATGTGACCGACGTCTGCTCGATGTCGTTGTCGATGGTCTTGGGCACCCCGACCACGGGAATGCCCTTCAAGGCGAGCTGCAGCGCGATGCTCAAGGTGCCGTCGCCGCCGATCGCGATGAGGGCGTCGAAGCCCATGGCCTTGAAGTTCCGGACCACATCGGCGGACCGATCGGTGGGCGCCTGCTTGGCGCCGCCCGCTCCCCGGCGATCGACGCGGAAGGGGTTCACCCGGTTCGAGGTGCCGAGAATGGTCCCCCCGAGGTGGAGAATCCCGCGCACGGCTCTGGGGTGAAGCTGGTTGACGCGCCGGGTGAGAAGCCCCTCGAAGCCGTCCTCGACGCCGAAGACCTCCCAACCGAGGGCGAAGGCGGAGCGGGCGGCCGCGCGAATCACCGCGTTGAGCCCGGGGCAATCGCCGCCTCCCGTGAGAATGGCGAGACGGAAGGGCTTCCGGGTGCGGCGCGCTTTCGGGGTCATGGGGTCCGCCTTCTTGGAACGTTCCAGAGCATTCTAGCGAACGTCGCTTGCGGCGGGCGCACTATGCTTTGTCGCCGCCGCCAGAGTCCTCTCATGACGCTCAATCAAGCTCGCCTCCACCGCCTCAACGACCAGCCGATTTCGAAGGATGGGCAGTTCGTCCTCTACTGGATGCAGGCGCAAAGGCGGCTGGCCCACAATCACTCGCTCGACTACGCGATCAAGTGCGCGAACGAACTCGGCAAGCCCCTGGTGATCTACGAAGGGTTGCGCCTCGACTACCCCTGGGCGAGCGCGCGGATTCATCGGTTCATTCTCGAGGGCATGCGCGACAACGCGCTGGCCGCGAAGAAGCTGGGCTTCACCTACTGGCCCTTCGTGGAGACGAAGAAGCAGCCCGCGCGCGGCCTGCTCTCGAGGCTCGCCGCGCGTGCGGCCCTCGTGATCACCGACGATTTCCCCTGCTTCATCATTCCCGGGCAGAGCGCCTCGCTCGCGCGCCTTTCCGATCGCGCGGTCATCGCGGTCGATTCGAACTCGGTGGCGCCCCTCCGGCTTCTCGGCGACGCGCCCTACGCGGCCGCGCACCTCAGGCCGAAGATCCACAGGCAATTCGCCGAGGCCTTCGAGCACCGCAGCGCTCCCAAGCCGAAAGTCCCAAGGTTCGACGCCTCGAAGATCATCCCCGGGTTTGATTTCGCGGACCTCGACGACCCGGCCCTTCTGGCCGCGAAGCTTCCCATCGACCACAGCGTCCTCCCGGTCGAGGGACGCGTCGGCGGCAGCGCGGCCGCGCACGCTCAGCTCAAGGCCTTCCTGAAGAAGGGCCTGCCGATCTACGCCGAGCATCGCTCGGACCCGGCGCCGCCCTCCGAGATTCACGGCTCCGGTCTGTCGCCCTACCTGCACTTCGGACACATCGGCATCGAGGAGATCGTGATGTCGGTGTTCGAGGCCACGGGCGGCTACGCCCCCGTGCGTCTCCATCTCGAGAACGCCGGGAAGCGCGAGGGCTTTTTCGGCGACGACCGCAACGCGAATTCTTTCCTCGACGAGGCCCTGACCTGGCGCGACGTCGGCTACGTGTGGCATCTGCACCGGCGCCAGGACACGGGATCGCTCGAGACGGCACTCCCCAAATGGGCGCTTGCCACGCTTCACCTGCACGCCCGCGACAAGCGCGAATTCGTGTACGACCTGGCCCAGTGGGAGAGTGCGGCCACCCACGATCCGCTCTGGAACGCGGCGCAGCGCGAACTGGCGGCCACGGGCGGCATTCACAACTACCTGCGCATGCTCTGGGGCAAGAAGGTGATCGAGTGGTCCCGCACGCCGGAGGAGGCGTACCAGACGCTCGTTCATCTCAACAACAAGTACGCGCTCGACGGCCGCAATCCAAACTCCTACACGGGCATCCTCTGGTGCTTCGGCCTGTTCGACCGGCCCTGGGCGCCGCAGCGGCCCGTGCTGGGCCAGATCCGGTACATGTCCTCCGCGAACACCGCGAAGAAGTTCAAGCTGGGCGCCTATCTCGACTGGGTGGCGACGCTGCCCGCCCCCGCTTCCACCTCCGCGAAGACGACTGCTTGAACGCGTCCGCGGTCTCCCGCATCGGTCTCGCCGCGCTCCTCCTGATCGCGCCCTTCGAGCCGCGGTTCACGGTTCCGTTCGGCCTCTTCCATCTCTCGCTCGTCGAGGCGGTGGCGCTGCCCTGCTTCCTGATCCTCGCGCTCGCTTCACGCCGCGTCGGCCTCACCCCTCCTCTGCGCGCCCTCGCCCTCATGGTTCTGGTGAGCCTTTTCTCCGCGAGTCTGGCCGCGCCGGACCCGGGCCGCGCCCTCAAGTTCGCGTTTCGGCTCGCGGCCATGGCCCTCTTCGCCATGCTCGTCGCGAGGCAAAGAGGGGCCGATCTCAAGCCGGGCTTTTGGGCCCTCGCCCTCTCCGGAAGCCTCGCCGCTCTGCTCGCCGTCCTCGAGGGACGGGGCCTGCGCGGGCTCGACGTCGTCCTCGGAGCGTTCCGCGAGATTCCCTTCAACGTCGCGGGAGTCCGGCGCGCGAGCGCGGGTTCCGAGTACCCGAACCTGGGCGCGGCCATGATTTTCTACGCGTTGCTCGCGGGCGTCACGCTTCTCAGGCGACGGCCGCCCGTGCGCGCGGCTTTCGTGATTCTGCTCGCCGCCGGCCTCGCCTACACCTACTCCCGCGGGGCCTGGGTCGCGGGACTCACGGGTCTCCTGGTGGCGGCCTGGTTCGAAAAGGGCGGGGGACGCTATCTCCCCGCGGCCCTGTACCTCGCCGTCCTCGCCCTCTTCGTGGGTGGGGCCGAGATTTCCCAGATCCGTTTCGGCGGGGAGAACGCGAACGACTTCTATGTCGCGGTCTACGGAAGCCCCCGGCAGCTCGCCATGGATCCGGGCGCGCGCGTCCTCGTTCCGGTGACCCTGCGGAACACCGGCCGGCGCCCCTGGCGGAAGAGCGACGAGTTCCATCTCTCGTACCACCTCTACGAGAGCTCGCGCCATCCTCTCGTGGACGGGCCGCGCACCGATCTGCCTCGCGACGTTCTTCCCGGCGAGACCGTGACGGTGGAGGCGGCGTTGAGGGCGCCCGCCAGGGACGGCGAGTACCTGCTGATGTGGGACCTCGTTCACGAGGAGACGACCTGGTTCTCGGGCCAGGGCGTGAAGCCGGGAATCGTGCGTCTGATCGTGGGCCGCGGCCCCGCGGCGGCTCCGTCGGTCCCCGAAGCCGAGGCGCTCGCGGCGATCCCCGACACCCTCGCCTGGCGGCCCTCGCGGCTCGAGCTCTGGAGCCTCGCGGTGCGGATGTGGTCGGCCAATCCATTCTTCGGAGTGGGGCCCGACAACTACCGCTGGACCTATGGCTCTCTCGCCGGAAAGGCGGCCTTCGACACGCGCGTCTTCTCGAACAACATGTTCCTCGAGTTCGCGGCCACTCTTGGCACCTTCGGCCTCGCCGCGTTCGGCGCGGCCCTTGCTTTGGCCCTCGCGAACGGCTGGCGCCGCGCGTCCGAATCGACCACGTCTCTCATCGCCCTGTCGATCCTCGTCGCCATGACCGTGCAGGGCCTCGCGGACTACGTCCTCGCCTTCACCGGCCACTACCTCGTCTTCGCGTTCGCGATCGGGGCCCTGTCAGCCCACCCGACGGCTGGGCCGCCGGGCGAATGAAGGGGAGAGAGACGCAGACCCGCTCACGAACGTGATGGGAGCTGCGGGGCGGGAGGGCCCGATCAGTTGGGCAGGTGCTCCCGCGTCAGGTTGCGGTGGCCATGGGCGGTGACGAGCACATTGTCTTCGACGCGAATGCCGCCGTAGGGCGCGAGCTGATCGATGAGAGGCCAGTTGAAATCCTGGGAGCCGCGGAAGGGCTCGAGCAGCATCTCCACGAAGTAGATCCCGGGCTCGATCGTGAACACATGGCCCGTCTCCATGACCCGCGTGTTCCGCAGGTACGGGTGACCCGGAGGCGGAGGCAGGACGCCTCCCTCCCGCGCCTTCTGACGCCCGCCGATGTCGTGGACCTGTATCCCCAGATGGTGGCCCACGCCGTGCGGAAAGAAGACCGACGTGTAGCCCTTCTCGATCGTGGCCTCGAGCGAACACTTCAAGATCCCCTGCCCGACGAGGACGGCCCCGATCTTCCGGTGCGCCTCGAGATGGATGTCGATATACGAGGGGCCGGGCTTCACCATGGCGCACAGCTCGAGCTGCAGCTTGTCGACCGCCTCGATCAGGGCTTTGAACTTCGGATCGCATGCGGGCGCCGCGGACGTGCGCGTGATGTCGCATCCGTACCCGAGATCGGAGACCCCGGCGTCGAGCAGGAGCAGCCTTCCCGAACCCGTCGCCCTCTTCGCGTGATAGTGGAGAATCGCCGCCTTGGCGTCGAGGCAGACGATGGTGGGGTAGGGCAGGGCATCGTCCGTGCAGCCCGCCCCCTTCACGAAGGCATGGTGGATGGCGAGTTCGCTCTGACCCGCGAGGAAGGCCTCCCGCGCCGCGGTATGACCCTTCGCTCCCGCGACCGTGGCCCGGCTCAGGCACTCGACCTCGTAGGCGGTCTTGATCGCCCGATCCCAGTCCATTCGCTTGATGAGCGCCTCCGGATTGAGGGTCAGGCCGGCGGCCGCGGCGCCCGCGGTGTCGTCGCCCACGAAGGCCGCGCGTCCCAGCGCCCCTGTCTTCTTGAACACGCCCTCCGCGGTATCCGCTTCGTCGATCTCGAATCCGGAGGTCCAGAAGTCCGCTGCGAAGGGAGCGCGCTCGTACCAGTAATCCTTCGGGGCCCAGCGGATGAGCCGGGGCTTCGATCCCGGCTTGACCACGATCGCGTGATGAGGCCCCTTGAGCGGGCAGAAACTCGCGAAGTGAGGATTCGATCTGAAGGGCGGCTCCATGTCGTCGGCGTAATAGACCATCTGAGTGCCGGCTCCGAGGACGAGGGCGTCGAAGCCCGTCTCCGCGAGGGTCGCGGAGGCCCTCTTGGTCATAGTGGCGATGTGGTCTTGGAACAGCCGGGAGAGATCCATGGCGCGAACGCTAGAAGGGGAGAGGCGGCGGCGTCAAACAGGATCAGGATTCCCCGCGCCACGAGGCGTCGCCGCAGGAAGGGGCCAATTCCCAGGTCGTTCCTTTCTCTTTGCGAAGGGACTCGATGGCGCGCTCGTATTCGCGCGTGTCGACGCCGAAGGGCACAAGACGCGGGAGGGCCCTGGGATCGAGAGGATCGAAGGGCTGCCATTCCGTGTAGCCCCGCGCCCGGCCCATGAGGGCGCGCACCGGGTCCGCGTGGTCGAGGAGGCTCAGGGTCGGATGATGCCAGCCGTGCATCCACTCGGGCGAGATGCGGCGCGACTCGAGGCCGTTCGCCAGAGCGATGTCGACGGGGACGAGGCCGGAAACGCAGGCGAGGCGTTCGCGTGACAGCTGGCGGAACGCGTGCCACTGCCAGGTGAGCTGCAGCTGGAAGACGACCTGGGCCGCGAAGAGAAGCCCCAGGGCGCGACGGGCCGCCGTCTCCGTGGGCAGCCGGAGGCCGAAGAGCGCGGGCACGGCCGCGAGAAAGGGCAGAGCGACGTTCACGATGCGCGCGCGGTACTGCGCGGTGACGGCGGCGTGGGAAGGGTCGGCCAGAGACTGAAGCACACCCAGGGACGCCGCCACCGCCGCGACCCCGGTGATCCATGGACCTGCTTCTCGCGGGAGCAGGGCGGAGACCAACAGCACGGCCACGACGAAGAGGGAAAGCTGCACCGACAGGCTCCCGGGCTCCAGAATGACGCGCCAGCTTCCTCGGAACGACGTCAGGTTCGCCGGGTGGGTGGGCCGCAGGACCGACTGGGCCGCCACGAGGGTCGCGAGGACCGCGGCGGCCGCGACCGCCGTCAGGAGCCCCTTCCTCGCCGCCGAGTCCTCCGTGCGCATTCGCAGGACCGCGGCCAGGACGAGGATGGGGCCGAGGCCGATGGCCGATTCGTAGGAAGCAATGAAGGGCAGGCTCAGGAGCACGCTCGCCGCGAGCGTCGAGGTCCTTCGGAGCGGGTCGATGACGCCGAAGAGCGCCGGCCAGAAGAGCGTCACCGCGGCCCGCGATTCGTGAATCACCAGGAGTTCGGTGTTCATGAGTCCGGCCGCGAAGGTGACGAGCGGATAGACCACGAGGTCGCGCCTCGGCCCCGCCATCCACAGGCACAAGAGCAGGCTCGCGGGAAGAAGCGCCACGGGCGGGAACCCGAACAGGAGCTTGAGCGCCGCGAGGTCGGTGACGCCCCCGTGGAGGGCGGCGAGGATCGGCAATTCGATGAGTGCATCGGCTCCCGCGCGGCTCGCGTCGCCGAGCACGAAGCCGCGGGTTTCGAGCAGCCGGGTGAAGTAGTAGGCGCCGTCCAGCCACAACACACGCTCGGTCGCGAGGGCCAGGGCCGCGTGCAGAGTGTAGAGAAGGAGCAGCGCCCCCCAGAAGAAGGACCCGCTCTTGTTCACCTCAGACCTTCGCGCAAGGGGGGATTGTAGAGCCGGCACGTTGCCCGGACGCTCACAACGTGGAAGACTCCACACAGGCGATGGAGAGTTACGACTTCATAGTTGTGGGGGCGGGTACCGCGGGGCTGCCTTGCGCCATTTTCGGCGCGAGGGCGGGAGCTCGTGTCCTCGTGGTGGAGAAGGAGAGCGTCATCGGCGGCACCCTCCACGTATCCGGCGGGCACATGTCCGCGGCGGGCACCAGGCGCCAGCAGGAGCGCGGCATCCAGGATTCGACGGAAGCCCACTTCAAGGACATCCAGCGCATCTCGAAAAACACGGCGCGCGAGGATCTCGTCCACCTCGCTCTCGCGCACGCCGCCGGTTTCGTCGACTGGCTCCAGAGCGAGGGCTTCGAGTTCGCTCCCGATTCCCCCCGCTTCGTCTATGGCCACGAGCCCTATTCCGTGCCCCGCACTCACTACGGCATCGACGAGGCGCGTTCCGTGCTCAAGGTCCTTTCCCGGGTCGCGCAGCCCCTGATCGACTCGGGCGCCATCACCCTGGTTCTGAAAGCGAAGGTGAAGGCCCTGCTCACCGATCACGGTCGTGTGGTGGGCGTGCAGTTCGCGAGGGACGGGCAGATCAGAACCGCGCGCGCGCAACGCGGGGTGGTGCTCGCGACGGGCGGCTTCGCTTCGGCCCCCGAACTGTTCAAGGAGATCGAAGGCTTCCCGCTGGTTTCCGCGGCGCGTGAGCACTCGACGGGCGACGGGCTGGTGCTCGCGCGAGGTCTCGGCGCCCATATCGCGGGCCGGGGCGCGTACCTGCCCACCTTCGGCGGCCTCCCCCATCCCACGGATCCTCACCGGACGATTTGGACCGATCGACCCCTTTTGATCGCCAAGGAGCGGCCGCCCTACGAGATCTACGTGGATCGCTTCGGAAAACGCTGGATCGCCGAGGACGACGAGAGCATCGACCGCAAGGAGCGCGCTCTCCTGAAGACGGATGGTCTCACCTTCTTCACGGTCTTCGACGATCACGCGGTGGAGATGTCCCCAAACATCGTCATCGGCTGGTCGAAGTCGGACCTGCGCGAACGGGCGGGCCGACGTGCCGGCGTCCATGCGGCGCCGACTCTCGCGGAGCTCGCCCGCGCGGCCGGGATCGATGAAGAGGGTCTCCAGGTCTCCGTGGCCCGCTACAACGGCTTCGTGCGCGACCGCGTCGACGCCGACTTCGGCCGCACCTTCCTGCCCGCGCCCATCGAGAAGCCGCCCTTTTACGCCATGCGCAATCACGGCATCTCGCTCATCACCTTCGCCGGGGTCGACGTGGATGGTTCCCTGCGCGTGCGCCGCGAGGACGGCTCGACCATCGAGGGCCTCTACGCGGCGGGCGAGATCCTCGGCGCCGGAGCCACTTGCGGCAACTCGTTCTGCGGGGGCATGGTGATGGGCCCGGCCATGATCTTCGGGAAGCTCATCGGAGAACGGCTCGCGATACCGGACGACGTCGTGAACGGCCCCACCGCCGAAGTCCTGCGGCCGGAAGGGGACGTCACCCGCACCGCGGAAACCGAGCGCCCGCAGGATCTCGGAGAGATTCCCACCGGGGAGATCCCGCGCCCGAAGTTCTGACCGGCAGGAGGAGGGCCTCTCCTGTTAAGCGGGGCGTAAGGCGCCGCCTTTACCCTCCGCCGAGAGGTAATGAAGATGACTGCTCGACACGGAGGCTTCGCTTCCATCGCCCTTGCCGGCGCCTTTCTGTCCCTGACATCACTCACGGCCGGAGCCGCCGATGGTCCCTACGCCTTCAAGAAGGACATCGCGATCGGAGGCGAGGGCGGCTGGGACTATCTGAGCGTCGACGCGGCGGCGCGAAGGCTGTACGTCACCCACGCCACGAAGGTTGTGGTGATCGATCTCGACACCGAGGCGGTGGTCGGTGAGATCGCGGACACGCCCGGGGTCCATGGTTTCGCGGTGGCGGCCGATCTGGGCCGCGGCTTCTCGAGCAACGGCGCGGAAAGCAAGGCCGGGATCTTCGATCTCAAGACGCGCGCCCTCATCGCGAAGGTGGAGACCGGGGCGAACCCCGACTCGATCCTCTACGAGCCCGATTCGAAGGAGGTCTACACCTTCAACGGCCGCGGCCAGAACGCCACCGTGTTCGACGCGAAGACCGGCACGGTCATGGCCACCATCCCGCTCGATGGAAAGCCCGAGTTCGCCCAGTACGACAAGAAGCAGGGCAGGGTGTACGTGAACATCGAGGACAAGAGCGTGATCCGCGCCATCGACACGAAGACCCACACCGTGGTTGCGACGTGGGCGCTCGCGCCCGGCGAAGAGCCCACGGGCCTGGCCTTCGACCCGGCGACTCGCCGGCTCTTCGCGACCTGCAGCAAAACCCTCGTGGTCCTCGATCCCGACACCGGCAAGGTGGTGACGACTCTCGCCACCGGGGATGGTGTCGACGCCGCCGCCTTCGACCCCGCGACCAACTACGTCTTCGCCTCGGGCTCGGACGAAACCGTCACCATCGCGCACATCGATTCCGCCGGGAAGCTCACCCTCGTGCAGACCCTGAAGACGCCCGCGCGAGCCCGCACCATGGCCCTCGACCCGAAGACTCACAACATCTACCTCGCGACCGCCCAGTTCGAGGCGGCCCCGCCCTCCGCGCCCGGAGCTCCGCGAGTGCGGCCGAAGATGGTCCCGGGGACCTTCCGGGTGGCGGTGTTTTCGATGAAGGCCCCTTCCTAGCGACTCCGCGCGGTCGGCGCCGCCGGTCGAGCCGCTTTTGGTTCATGATGTGCCGTGCCCGTTGAGCCGCTCGAGCCCGCGCGAATCCTCGTGGTCGAAGACGATGCGACCACCCGCGAAGCCCTGGCCCGGGCCCTGAGACTCGACGGCCACCGCGTCGAGACCGCGGCGCGCGGCGAGGCCGCGTCCCGCCTGCTGCAGACGCCGCCCTGGGGAGCGGTTGTTCTCGATCTCGGCCTGCCCGACGGCAGCGGCCTCGACTGGTGCCGCGAATGGAGGCGCCGCGGCGACGCGGTTCCCATCCTCATCCTCACCGCGCGGGCCGACGTGGGGTCGAGAGTGGAAGGCCTGGATGCGGGCGCGGACGACTACCTTGGGAAGCCCTTCGCGTTGTCCGAGCTCAGGGCCCGGGTCAGGGCGCTGCTTCGGCGCGCGGGCCATGGAGCCGCCCATCGGCTCCTGGCCCATGGCGACCTGCGCATCGACTTCGCGAAACGCCGGGCCATGGCCGGGCCCGACGAAGTGCCGATCACGCGCCGGGAGTTCGAGGTTCTCGAACGCCTGGCCGCGGCGCGGGGGCGTCTTGTCGCCAAGGACGATCTGCTCGAAGAACTCTGGGGCGAGGCGACGCCGGAGACCGCGGCCAGCCTGGAAGTCATCATCACGCGACTGCGTCGCAAGCTGGACCGGGGGGCCGCGGAGTCGCTCATTCGTACGCTCCGGGGCAGCGGCTACGCGCTTCAGTTCAGGGGCGGACCTTGACTTCGATCCAGGGACGGATGACGTCGGCCACCGTGACCGTCGCCGTCGTCGCCGCCCTGTTCCTGGCCAGTGCTTCGGCCCTCTCCTCGCGCTTCGTCTTCGAGGCCCAGGAGCAGCGGATCCTCCGCCACTCCGCGACGGCTCTCGCCGAGGCGGTCCGTCGCGAGGTCGCGGAAGAGCACATTCCTCTCTCCGAGAGCGCCCAGGACTCGATCCTGGAGAGCGGACTCGCCGACGACGCCATCGAGATCTGGAAAGGGGGAACGAAGGTCGCGACGTCGCGTCCCGCGCTGTCAATTGGTCTCTCTCCGGTTGGGGTCGTGACCACCACACCCGCCTGGCTCGCGATCACGGTGGACGTCGTTGACGGCGTGAAGCTCGTGGTGGCCTCGCCCCGCGACCATGGCGAGCGGGCCTGGCGGATCTTCGGGTGGTCTCTGCTGCTCGCGACCCCTCTGGCCATGCTCACGGCCGTGCTCGTCGGACGGCGCGCCGCGCGCACCGTCGCCGGGCCGCTCCTGGCGTTCCGGGACCGCGTGGTCGCGACCACGCCGATCGAGCCTCCCTCGCCCGGGGGATCCGACGACCCGGAGGAGGTCTGCGAGATCGATGTCGCCTTCCGCGAGCAGTGGCAGCGCCTTCGCGACAGCCTCGACCGGGAGCGCGAGTTCGCGGCCAACGCGGCGCACGAACTCCGGACACCTCTCACGAGGCTGCGCCTGCTGGCCGAGCGGGCCCGCGAAGGCGGCCTCGACGGAAGGGCGGCGGTGGCCCAGCAGATCGAGGAGATCTCCCGGATGTCGCGCCTCGTGGACGCCCTTCTGGTGATGGCACGCTCCGCCGAGTCGCCCATGGGAAGCGCCGAGGCGGTGAATCTCGCGGACCTCCTTCGCGAGGAGATGAAGGCTCTCCCCCTCGACGGCGGCGGCCGGCCCGAGGTCACGGCGCCCGACGAGGCCCTGGTCCGGGGCGAGGAGGAGCTGCTCCGCATCGCAGTGAGCAACCTGCTCGACAACGCGCGGAAGTTCGGGCGTCCGGGCGCGCCGCCCTTCGCCGCGGTCGAGGCCCTGGACGGACGCGTGGGTCTCCGCGTGACCACGCCCGGCTCGCGCATCGGCGCGGCGGAGGCAGCGCGGCTCTTCGATCGTTTCTATCGCGGCCCGGAGGCCCGGGCGGAGCAGCCCGGCCACGGGCTCGGCCTGAGCCTCGCCCGGCATGTCGCGCGCATGCATGGCGGCGATGTCACCCTCCTCTCCTCTCCGGATCAGGATGCGTGCTTTCTCCTCGACCTGCCGGTCTGGCGCTCCGAGGCGTCGCCGATCCCGTTAAGCACTGGTTAGGCGGCGGCGGGTAGCGTCCTCGTATGAAGAATCCCACGCTCACCGCGCGCACCCTCATCCTTGTTTCAGGCTTCGGTCTGGGTCTTGCTTTCCCGGCGACCGGCGCAGAGAGGACCATCGCTTTGAAGGCCGCGCCGGTCGCGGTGCAGAAGGCCATCGCCGATCGCCTGAAGGGCGGCAGGCTCAAGAGCCTTTCGGTTGAAACGGAGGGCGGCGAGGCCGAGTACGAGGCCGAGGTGATGGTCGACGGCCACGACCGGACCCTCGTCATCGACGCGTCGGGCCGGGTGCTCGAAACGGAAACGGTGATGGAGTTGGGAGCGCTCCCCGAGGCGGTTCGAGTCGGGCTCGCGAGGGAAGCGGGCAAGGCCTCGATCACGAAGGTCGAGGAGGTCGTCAACGCCGGCGTGACTTCGTACGAGGCAACGCTCAAGGAAACGGGCAAGAAGGACCGCGAGGTCGTCGTGGATGGCGACGGTAAGCTGGTCAGGTCCGCCAAGTAGAGAGACGCAAACAGCGAATGTTCAACAGACCGACGAACCGGCGGGTCCCGCGTCTTCGCTCCCTGGCCTCGCTCGTCGCCTGTAGCCTGCTCTCCTGGTCCCCCGCGGGAGCAGAACCGGTGTCACCGAGATCCGTGTCGCTTGCCGAGGCGCTCAAGGCCGCGGCGCTCCTGCCCGACCTGAAGGCGGCGGAAGCCGCGCTTCGGGCCGCCGAGGCGGGAGTCAGGTCCGCAGGCAGGTGGCCCGATCTGTCCTTCACCTTCGCAACCCGCTCCATCACTGCGAGAGAGTCGTACTTTCTCTCCGTACCCCTGCCCTGGCCCGGGCGCGGCGCGCGGATCGATGTCGCGAAGGCGCAGGCCGCGATCGTCGGCGCCGATCACGAAGTCGCGCGGCTGACCGCCCGCCGGGCGCTTCGGCTGGCGTGGTTCAATGTTGCGGCCCGCGAGGATATGGCGAAGGCCGCGGCCGATCGGGCGGAGCGGGTGAAAGCGACCGCCGACGCGGTCGGCGAGCTCTTCGACGCGGGCCGAGTGGCGCAACTCGAGCTTTCGCGCGCGCGCGCCGCCGCGGCGATCGCGGCGGCGGATGTCAACCAGGCCGAGCAGGAACACCGCGTCGCGGAGAGCGTCCTGCGGCGGCTCCTCGGGATCCTCGAGGTCTCCCAGCGGATCCGGGTGGAGCGCCCGTTGCCCGCCTTCGAGCCCGTGCCCGATCTCGAGATCGCGTCGGCCGCCGCATTCGCTCGGAGTCCGGCGGCGAAGGCCGCCGAGGCGAAGGTCCTCGCGGCCGAGGCGTCGGTGCGACTTGCCTCCGCCCTCAGGTTTCCCGGCCTCGTCGTGGAGGCGGGAGTCGATAAGAACGACCCGACCCAGCTCGGATCGGATCGCTCGATCGGAGTGAGTCTCAGCGTGCCCCTCGGCGCGGGCCCCGCGCTCGACATCGCTCGTGGCGAGCGGGACCGCGCTGTGGCCCTGCGCGATCAGGCAAAGCGCGAGATCGCGGACGCGGTGGAACAGGCCTGGCGCACCGCGGAGGCCGCGCGCGCCCGCTATCAGACCCTCGAAAAAGAGGCGCTGCCCGCGGCGCAGCAGGCGGCCGACCTCGCCCAGGTGGCGTACCGCGAAGGGCGATCGGACATTTTTCGCGTGCTCGATGCCGAGCGCGCGCTGGCCGAGGCGCGGGCCGGACTGGCCGAGGCGTATCTCGCCTGGGGCGTCGCCCATGCGGGCTTGTTGAATGCGATCGGGGAGGACCAACAGTGACACTGTCGCGCGACGGACGTCGGGCCCGCGCGGTGCTGCGCGGTCTGCTGGCGATGACGGCCCTTTCGTCGGGTTGCGGAAAGGCCGCGGAAGAAGAGAAGCCCGAGCCCGCCTCGGTCCGGACCGCGGTTGCCGAGGAAGGCGCCATCACCGAATGGATCGAACTCCAGGGAAAGGTGGCGCCTCCCTACGATCGCGACGCGACCCTCGCCCCTCTCGTGCCCGGCCGCATCGTCTTCCTGGCCGCGCGGGTCGGTGACATGGTGACCGAGGGCGCGGTGGTGGCGCGGGTCGAGACCGGCGCGCTCGACGATCAGCTGAAGGCCGCCGAAGCCGCGGCCCGCAGGTCCGAAGCGGATGTGGCCTTCAAACGCTCGGTGGCGAAGCGCAGTCGGGATCTCGTGGCCAAGGGCGTGGCTTCGCGCGAGGAAGTGGAGTCGGCGGACGCGGCCGCGGTCGCCGCCGAATCCGCGCAGGCGGAAGACGCCTCCAACCTCGCCACCGCGAGGCGGCGGCGATCCTGGTCCGAGGTGACCGCGCCGTTCACCGGCGTGATCGTGCGCGTCGATCGACGCATCGGCGACTTCGTGGACGGAACCGCGGCCACACCCGTCGCCGAAGTCGCGGCCACGGACGGCTGGGAGATCGTGGCGTCGGCCACATCCGTGACGCTCCAGCGCCTGCGGGCCGGACAGGCCGCTGCGATTGCCGGATTGGGGGCGCCGACCGACAGCGTCGCCGCCGCCGTGACCGGAATCGCGCGGGCCGTGGATCCTTCGACGGGTGCGGGAGACGTTCGGTTGCGGCCGCTCTCGCGGCCTTCGGGGACGGCTCTTGGATCCCCCGTGCAGGTGCGAGTCGCCGTCCAGTCGCATCCGAAGGCCATCCTCGTGCCGAAGGCCGCGCTGCGCATGTCCCCCGACGGCACCGCCGAGGTCGTGGTCGTGGAGAAACACGTGGCGCACGTGCGCAAGGTGGAGACCGGCCTTACCGAGATGGACCGCGTGGAACTGATCTCCGGGGTCGCCGCCGGCGCTCATGTCGTGATCGAAGACCCGGTGGGGATCGCGGACGGCGCGGCGCTCAAGGAAGAGTCCGAGGGCGAGGACAAGTCTCCGAAGGACAAGGAACCCGCGGCCAGGGAATCGCCGGGCGAGAAGAAATGACCGAGCCGTCGGGACTCTTCCGGATCCTCCGGCAGCAGCGCGCTCTCATCTTCACTCTGAGCGTGGGCGTGGTTTTCGCGGGGCTTCTCTCCCTGTCTCGCCTGGGCTCGGGCATCTACCCCGAGGTGGACTTTCCGCGCATCGTGGTGGTGGCGCGTTCGGGCGACATGCCCCCGGAGCTGATGGAGGCCTCCGTGGTGCGGCCCCTCGAGGAAGCCCTCGCCACCGTGTTCGGGGTGCGCCGTCTGCGCACGCGCATCATTCGCGGGTCGGCGGAGATCGCTCTTCAGTTCGAAGAGGGGGCCGACATGTGGCGCGCGCTTCAGTTCACCGATGCCGCGATCGCCCAGACCCGCGGCGCTCTTCCCGCGGACACGGAGATCGAGTCGCAGAAAGTCACACCCGCGGATTTCCCGATCCTCTCTTACAACCTTGTCGGCGGAACTTCTCTTGGTCGCCGCGAGGCCGCGGATTTCCTCATTCGCCCGGCGCTCTCCCGGGCTCCGGGGGTCGGGCGCGTGGAAGTGGTCGGCGGCGATCCACGCGAGATCGAGATCATTCTCGACCCACCGAAACTCGCGGCCGCCCATCTGCGGCCGAGCGAGGCCGCTCAGAAGGTGGGGGAGGCGCTGGTCCGCCGCGCGGTGGGCCGCTTCGATGATCGTCGAGAACTGGTGGCGGTGACCGCGGAGAATCCCGCCACCTCCATCGAGGGACTCGCCGCCCTGCCGATCTCCCTCGCCGCGAACGGCCCGTTGCCCCTTCGCAGCGTGGCCGAGGTGGTCGAGGGCCATCCCGATCGCACCCGCGCCGTGCACGCCCCCGAGGGCGATGCGGTGCAGGTGAGCATCTCGAGGCTGCCCGAGGCCTCCGCTCCCGACGTGGTCCGCGAGGTGACGAAGATCGCGAAGGGCCTGCGCCTGCCCGAGGGCATCCGCATGGTCGAGGTCTACAACCAGGGCCTGCTCATCCAGGACTCGGTGGTCGGCGTGCGCGACGCCATCCTGGTCGGCATCGCCCTTACCGTGGGCGTGCTCGCGTTCTTCCTGCGCAACGCGCGCGCCGGCCTGCTGGCCGCGCTCTCCGTGCCTTTCGCGCTCATCGGCACCTTTCCGGTCATGGCCATCGCCGGGCAGACCCTCAACCTGATGTCGCTCGGCGGCATGGCCGTCGCCATCGGTCTCGTGATCGACGACGCCATCGTGGTGATCGAGGCCATCGCGCTGCGCATCGAGGCCGGCCTGTCCGCCACCGAGGCGGTGGACGCGGGTCTCGGGGAGATCATGGCTCCCGTCATCGGCACCACCCTCACCACGGTCGTGGTGTTCGTGCCCCTCGCCTTCATCTCCGGCCTCGTGGGCAAGTTCTTCGCGGCCCTCGCGGTGACCCTCGCCGGCGCCGTCCTCCTGTCGCTCGCCTTCGCGATCTTCATCCTGCCGGTTCTCGCCGAGCAGTTCATGAAGACGCGAAGCATCGGACACAAGAAGAAACGGGATCGCTTCGGCGCCCGGTACGCGCGGCTCCTCGGGCACTCGATCAGGCAGCCGCTCGTCGCCATGGCCCTCGTCCTTCTCGGTCTCGGTATCGGTATCGCCGCCTATCAGGGCCTCGCCACCGGCTTCATGCCCGAGATGGATGAAGGGGCGTTCGTCATCGACTACTTTCTTCCCTCGGGCAGTTCGCTGCAGGCCACGGAAACCGCGGCCCTCAAGATCGAGGACGCGCTCAAGGACACACCCGACGTCCAGAGCTGGACGAGGCGGACGGGCGCGGAACTGGGACCGGTCACCGCCACCCAGATGAGCCGCGGCGACATCGCGGTTCTGCTCAAGCCGCGGAAGGAGCGGCGAGGTGTCGAGGAGGTGATCGACGAGCTTCGTGGGAAGGTGGAGTCGCAGCTGCCCTCGGCCAGGGTCGAGTTCGTGCAGCTTCTCGAAGACGTCCTGAACGATCTCTCCGGAAGCGCGCGGCCGGTCGAGATCCGCATCCTCGGCCCTGACCACGCCGCCCTCGTTCCCATCGCCGAAGAGGTGGAAAAAAGGCTCGCCGATGCCCCGCACATGGTCGACTATTACCGTGGTTTCGAGGACGACGCGCCCATGCTTCAGTACGCGGTGAACGCGGATGCCGCGGCCCGCGCCGGGCTCACGGCCACGAACGTGGCCGACGATCTCGGGACGGCGCTCCAGGGAAAGCAGGTGGGGGACGTGCCGCGGTTCGATCGCCTGGTCCCGGTGCGCGTTCGCTTTCCCGATTCCTGGCGATTCGAACCGGCGCGGCTGGCCGGCCTGCCCATCGCGGTGGGCTCGACTTCCGTTCCCGTCTCGAATCTCGCGACGCCGACCCGGATCCTGAGGCCGAGCGAACTCCTCCGTGAGAACCTCGTGCCGGTGGCTCTGGCGACCACCGATCTCGAGGGCAGCGACATCGGCGGCCTCGCGGCCGCGGTTCGAGAGCGCCTCGTCGGGTTGAGACTGCCTCCGGGCTATCGCATCGATCTCGGTGGACAGGCCGAGAGCCAGAGCGCCGCGTTCAAGCAGCTCCTGAGTGTTCTCGCTCTCGGAGTGATGGCGGTTTTCGCCCTGCTCGTCGGCCAGTTCCGCTCCAGCCGCGCCGCTCTTCTCGTCCTCCTCACCGTTCCCCCGGCCCTCGCCGGGGGCGTCATCTTCCTGCGCGCGAGCGGTGTGCCGCTGAACGTCTCATCCCTGATGGGGCTCGTGCTCCTGGTGGGTCTCGTGGTGAAGAACGGAATCCTGCTGGTCGAAAACGCGATCGCCCGCATCGATGACGGTCAGCCCTTGCGCGTGGCCATCCGCCACGCCGGCCGAAGACGGCTGCGGCCGATTCTCATGACCACGCTGTGCACGATCTTCGGACTCCTGCCCCTCGCCTTCGCGCTCGGCTCGGGGTCGGAACTCCAGCGCCCGCTCGCGGTGGCGGTGATCGGCGGATTGCTCTTCTCCACCGCCGCAACGCTGCTCCTGCTCCCTGCCCTGGCGTCCACGTTCCTTGGGCGTCGCGCCTGAGCCCGTCCGCCGTTTGACACCTTTGGCCGACTCCTGCAAACCTGTCCTTCTGCGCCCGTGGAGGGCGGAAACGGATACCAAGTTCAGAGTATTAAAACGCAGGAGAAATGAAATGAATCGACGGGATTTCAACAAGGTGCTCGGTGCGGTGGGCGTGAGCCTCGTGGCGGGCGCCCGGTCCATGGCCCAGGAGAAGAAGGCGGACGCCAAGGCAGCCGACGCCAAGGCGCCCAAGCATGTCTGCAAGGGAATGAACGAGTGCAAAGGCCAGGGCGGCTGCGCTTCCGGTGAGGGCGGCGCCGCGGGCAAGAACTCGTGCAAGGGCAAGGGTGGCTGCGCCACCTCGGCCCATCACGATTGCCGCGGCAAGAACGACTGCAAGGGTCAGGGCGGCTGCGGAACCAAGGAAGCCGGCTGCCAGGGCAAGAACGATTGCAAGGGCAAGGGCGGCTGCGCGGTGCCCATCAAGGAAAGCATGCGCAAGAAGGCGGAGCCGGCGAAGAAGTAAGCGCCCCCTTCGCTCTCTGGCGTTCCTATTCGGCGCGCAACGCCCGCGTCGGTTCGACCGTCAGAGAGCGCCGTGCCGGGACGTACGCCGCGAGAAGGGCCGCCGCGGCCAGGAGGGCCGCGCTGGCGCCCGCCGTCTTCAGGTCGAGGGCAACCGCGCCGGGAAGTACCGAGGCCAGGGCCTTCACCATCCCAACCCCGAGGCCACCACCCAACAGGAGGCCGGCCATCGTGATGCGCGCGGCCTGGTTCATGGTGAGACCCAGGACATCGCGCGCCGAGGCGCCGAGAGCCCGCCTGATTCCAATCTCGAGGGTGCGCAGGCTGACCCGATACGCCATCACGCCGTAAACCCCGGAGAGCGCCAGGACCAAGGCGAGCCAGGAGAGCGCGGCCATGGTCGCGGCCACGAAACGGATGCCGACGGTGGAGATGAGCAGCGAGCGCCGCATGCTCCACACGTCGTAGGCCGGCTGATCCGGATCGACCGAGGCCACGGCCTGTCGCACGTCGCGCGCCAGCGATTCGGGCAACGCGGTGGTGGTTCTCAGGACGAAAGAGACGCCGGCGCGCGGGTCCTGGGCGTAGGGCCGGTAGTAGGTCGGATAGTGTCGCCGCGCGAACCACTGGTGGATCACGTCACCGGACACGCCCACCACGGTGAGCAGGGGAGCATCGGGCTCGTCGCCGGCCTGGAATCGGCGGCCGAGGGGATCGAGACCGGGCCAGTAGCGGTCCGCGAAGGAACGGCTGACGATCGCCACATTCGGAACGGTCTCGCCCGCGATGTCGCCGTCGTTGAACTCGCGACCGGCCACGATCGGAATCTCCATGGTTCTGAAGAAGGACGGGGACACCGTTCGCGAGTCGGCCGATGGGCGCCGTGCCGCGTCGACGGGAGCGGATCCTTCGATTCGAATGGAGCGGCTTGAGTTCGACCCGCGCGCGGGGAGGATGTTGGCGGTGGCCACCGAGACCACACCGGGCAGACCCTGGATCTTCTCCGTGGCCGAGCGCGCGAAAGCGATCCGGGCGTCCGGCGTGGAATAGGAGGTCTGCGGCAGGCTGACGCGAAGGCCGAGGGCGTTTTCGGGGTTGTACCCCTGCGGTCCCTCGACGAACTGCCACGCGCTGCGGGTGGCGAGGGACCCGACGATCACGATGGCGAGCGCGGTGGCGATCTGCGAGGTGACGAGAAGGTCCCTGCCCCGCTGGCGATGTCCGCCCGCGGTGGCCGCGCGACCGCCCTCCTTGAGCGACTCGACGAGAGCGGGGCTCGACGCCGACCTTGCGGGAGCGAGCGCGAAGATCGCGGTCGCGATCACGGCGAGGAGGCCGCCGAAGAGCACCGCGCGGGAATCGATGCCGATGTGGCTCCATCCCGTCACGTAACGGACGAGTTCGATGGGCATGAATTCCCGCACCGCGCGCGCGGACAGCCCGGCCACGGGGAGGGCGACCACCAGCGACAGGAGCGCGGTGATGAGGCCTTCGGTGAGCATCTGGCTCACGATGCGTCCCCGGGTGGCTCCGAGGGCCTGTCGCACCGCCACTTCACGACGGCGCTCGGCGCCCTGGGCCAGCAGGAAGTTCGCGAGATTGACGCAGGCGATGAGCAGCACCAGCCCGGTGCCCGCCAGGAAGAGGCCCATCAACGAGCGCAGGGCCGGGTCTTCGTAGCCTCGGGAGATGGTCTCGATGTGGATGCGCCAGGCCTTGTTCGTCTCGGGATGCTCGGTCTCGAGGCGCTGCGCCACCACGTCCATCAGCTTCCGCGCATCATCGAGGGAGCGGCCTTCCCTCAGCAGGCCGATCGCGCTCAGGTGGCGCTGATCGCGCGGAGCAGCGGCGGAAGCTCCGAGAGGGAGCGGGATCCAGGCCTCGGCTCCCTCGGGGAACGCGAAACCCGAAGGCGCGATGCCGACCACCGTTGCGCCCTTTCCATCGACCAGGATCTCCCGGCCCAGGATGTTCGGATCCTGATCGAACACGCGCTGCCAGAGGGCGTGCGAGAGGACCACCCGGCTTCCCTGACCGGGTTCCGCCTCTTCCTTCAGGAATCCACGACCCAGAGCAGGCCGGACTCCGAGCGCCTCGAAGAACCCGGGTGAGACCCGCTGGGCCGGCACCCGTTCGGGCACGCCTGAACCCCGGATGGTCGAATCCCAGTCCTCGAGAGCGATCAACGATTCGAACACCTCGCCGCTCTGCTGCTTCCAGTCCAGAAGGTCGGCGGGGGACGCGGTCGTCCGGTCGAACATCTCGGAAGCCGGGGAGACGGACCACAGCCGCACCAGCCGATCGTCGTTCGGAAGGTCGAGGGGGCGGAGGAGAAGGACATCCGCCATGCTGAACATCGCGATGTTCGACCCCAGGCCCAGGCCCAGGGTGGTGATCAGGAGAGCAGTCGTGGCCTTTCGCTTCCACATACCGCGGAGGGCGAGGCGGGCGTCGCGCAGAAGGGTACCCATAGAGAAGAGAACGAGCGCGGACCGTCGCGGGTTCCAGGGGCTTTCCCCGGGTCGGTCGTTATTTCTTCTTCTTCAGTGCAGGTTCGGGCGGCTTGACCGTCACTTTCAGCCGTCCCGACTTCTCCTGTGCGCGGATCACCGCCATCACATCCGTCATGGGCAGGGGAGTGAACTCGCCCGAGAGGAAGTCGCGGATCTGAAGAGCGGTCAGCTTCTTCTGAGTGAGCAGAGCGAATTCCGCCGTGAACTCGTCGGGCAGGCTCGGACCGCCTGCCGCGCCGCGCCCGCCCCCACCGCCTCCGAACCCCGCGCCGGCCGGCTGCGGGATGGCCTCGACGATGAGGTTCGCCGCTTCCTTCTCTTCCGCGGTCATCGCGGGCTCCGCCACCGCCGCCTTCCGCTGCGCGGCCTGGAGCTGGTAGGCCGCCCTCACCTCCGCGAGGAGCGAACCGGCGCGCGCGTCGATCAATGGTTCGAACGCCGCCGTCTTCTTCTGGCCCGCGGCCACATCGGTCCACAGCACGGAGGCCGAGCGCACCACCGCTTTCTCGATACCGGCCTGGTGCTGGATGGCGTTCCTCGCTTCCTTGTACGCGACGGCGAGGGCGGGCGCGTCCACGGCATCGGCCATGTAGCCGAGCCCCTTGGTGTGCGACTCGCCCATGCGCGAGAGTCCGCGGCCCAGGTTGTCGGCGAGGATGCGCGCCGCCATTTCATCGGTCCCGGAGGCGAGGGCGGCGAGGGAACCGAGGCCCACCGCGGCCGCGCGCTTGTACTGGGTGGAGTCCTGCTTGTCGGGGGTGTCTTCCGACGAGTGGTACCACATGTCCGGCCAGGTGATGAACATGACCGCGGGGATGCCATGCTGCATGTAGGTCACGTGATCCGAACTACCGTAGTGCTTGTCGATCTTGATGTAGAAGGCGTCTTTGCTGCCCCGCGGCGATTCCACGGGCTGGGTCGGCGCGTAGCCCGTGAGGTTGCGGCGGAAGCGCACGCGTTCGCGCGAGATATCGGCCACGTACTCCATCATGCTCTGCGCGATGTCGTTGATGTAGGAGGGGAAGGTGTCGGGCGTGCGCTGCAGCACCCAGAAGCTCCGGCTCTGGGCCACGCGAATGGCCTCCATGTCGAAGTTCAGAGTGCCGATGATGGCCTTTTCCTTCTCGGGGTGAGCGTTCAGGTACGCGTGGGTGCCCACGATCTCCGGAACCCATTGGAAGTTGATGGTGCGCCTGGGCCGAGGGAGCTTCCCCTCGTTGATGAGCTTGATGTAGGCGCGGCCGATCTCGAGAGTGAGGGCGCAGCCCGAGTTGTCGTCATTCGCTCCCTGTTTGATCACGCCCTCGTAGAGGTGGCCGCTGATCGCGACTTCCTGGCTGGTGCTCCCGTCGCCGGGAATCTCGGCGTGGACGTATTCCGACTTGAGCATCACCTTCGTGCTCTTCACGATCGAGCGGATGGCGATCTTCTCGCCGCGGACGAGAAGGGCGGCGAGGTTGTTGCGGACCTCCGGAGTCACCGACCAGGCCACGGTGCCGGGCTGCGCGTTCACGTTGGACGAGACGATCTGGGTGGGGAAGTCGGTCGCCCGCTGGTAGCCGATGGCGCTGATCCCGAGGACACCGATGGCCCCGCGCTGCACGGCCTGCGTGTAGGTCGCGTTCGTCGATCCGGAGGACAAGACGAACCGGCCCTTCACGTCCTTGCCCTCGAAGTCCTGGGCGCGGCCCGGCCCCACGTCGACGAGGTCGCCCGCGAGGTCGCCGTTCGCGTTGATCGACGCGAGGGCGAGGACCACGTCGTGGATGTCGAAGAGCTTGATGTTCTTGGGCGAGGTCATCCACAACTCACCCTGCGTGGGCTGCCAGGCCTCGGTGGGAGTGCCGTACGTCTCGATGGAGACGTTGCTGAAGCCGTACTCCTTCGCGAAATCGGCCATGACGCGGCTCTCGCGGTAGGGCGCCTGGTACTCCGCGGGCGGCCGCACCCGCTGGTAGGGAACGAGCTCGAGAACGTGATGCATCGCCCGCTCGCCCGAGACCTCGTTGATGATGGCGGTCATCTCGGTCTGGGACAGAAGAGTACGGTCCTCGCGCTCCTGAGAGAGGGCGATACCGGCGAGAGCGACGGACACGCCGGCGAGAACAAGTCGTGTGGTTTTCATTCGAGCCTCGAGGGGTGGCGCCGTCGTCTGATCGACGGCATTGCCGGCAAGATATCACCGACCCCGGCGGCCGAGCCGATCGTAGTCTCCGGGCGTATTGATGTTGGCGAAGACCCCTGCGTCCGCATCCATGGGTTGGATCAGCAGCCCCTCCAGGGCCGAAGTGAGCTTGAGCCGGCCCGAGAGCAGAGCGCGCCTGACCGCGGCCAGGGCAGGCTCGGTGCGGAAGGCCGCGCACAGTGGCTCGAAGCCGCGATCGGTTCGGGCCATCACGACATCGGCGCGGTCGAGCCCCGCCATGAGTTCCGTCAGCAGATCGAAAGTCACGAGGGGCAGGTCGACGGCGAGCCAGAAGATGCGCTCGCGACCGTCAATCGAGGCCGAGAGCAGCGCGCCATACAGACCTCCGAGGGGGCCGACGCCGCACACCGGGTCCTCGACGAGGGGAACACCGTACTCTTCGTAACGCTTCGCCGGGCCGCACAGGACGCGGAGGTCGGCAGAGGCCGCACGCGCGACCCCGATGGCGTGTTCGATCAGAGTCGATTCGCGATAGGGGAGCCGCGCCTTGTCGCGGCCCATCCGCGAACTCTGTCCGCCCGCCACCAGATAGCCGCGCGACGGCGTGGTGAAGCGGCGGCGAGGCTGGCCCGACACGGTCATTGTCCCTTTTGCCCCAGCCAGCGTCGCAGCCGCTTCGTCTGCTCGGGTGAGGCGTCGTCGCGGACCGCCAGCCGCCAGGGATTCTTCGAGCCCGCTTCGTTCGTGAAGCGCAAACCGAACCAGTCGAGCGCCTCCCGATAGTCGATCTCATCGGTGGAAGCGAGCCAGGAGCGGAAGGCGGTGGATAGATCCGTCTTCGCGACTTCTTCGGCGGTTTTGCGAAACTGGTCGGCGGTGAAGCCGCGGGCGCCGCTGTAGCGACGGTAGGCGAGCCGCATCACGTCCTGAAGACTCTTCTTCCCTCCCGTCGCGTTCTGGACCTTCGCGTCGAGCACGAAACCCACGACCGGACCTTTCACGTAGTAGCTCACGAGATTCTCGGGATCGCGGCCCACCCCGGAAGTGCCGGAGTTCCACACATCGAGCGAGGCCTGTTCGAGCGTCTGCTTCAACCGTCCCGGCGATCCCTGCAGCGTCGCGATGTGGCTCGAGAGGAGGGTGAGGAACTCGTCGGTCGTGCACAGCGAGGCGCGCGCGAGGACGAGATCGGCCCCGTAGGTGGTGAGGCCCTCTGAAATCCACAGGCTGCTCGTGGAGGGCGGCTTTTCGTAGTCGAAGGGGCCGAGCTCGATGGGGCGGAGGCGCTTCACGTTGAAGGCGTGGAAGTACTCATGGCTGACGAAGGACAGCCAGCGCAGCGTGGGCGTCTTCATCTCCGGAGAGCTCGTGAGGAGCGTCGAGTTCCCATGCTCGAGGCCCCCACCTCCCTGTCGGAAGACGTTGAGAAAGGCGTAGCGTGCGAAAGGAAGGGATCCCCAGTAGTCGCGGACGCCGCGGACGACCTTCTCGAGATCGGCGGCACCCCTCGCCGCATCCCATTGAGAGTAGGCGCCCGCGTCCACGAGTTGATGCCTCACGCCTCCCACCCGGAACTCCCGCACGGAGAGATCGCCGGCCAGAATGGGCCGGTCGACCAGAGTGTCGTAATCGCGGGCCATGAACCGATTGACCGCGCCCGCTCTCGCGGGCGACAGGCCGGAAATGGCGGGCTTCCACGCCGCGGGGAGCTCGAGCCGCAACTCGTGGGGGCGGTCGACATCCGACACCGCGGTGATGAGGGCGGCCGCCGGGTTGAGGATCAGGAGATTTTCGCTCACCGTGTTCGTGGTCACGGAGCGGCCCTCGCACAGCAGCCGATAGGTCACCTCCACCCGGCGAGCGCCCCGGCTGTGGATCCGCCAGCGATTGAGCCGCGTCCGCTCGACCACGAGGCCCTGGCCGTCGTCGGAAGAACGCGCGTAGAGATCTTCCACCAGGCTCGCATGGTTCTCGACGCGATAGAAGCCGGGCGACCACACCGGCATCATCAGATCAATGACATCGCGTCCCTTAGTTGGGTAGGCGGCTCGAACCTCCGCGTAGTGCGACCTGGGGTCGGCGACAGTGACCGTGTACACGATCGGTTCCGCGGCCTGGGCGGGGGCGCTCGCGAGCCCGAGGGAGACCGCGAAGGCGATGGCCCCCCAGATCGCGCGCACGCGCGTGGTCCATGGGGAAGATGAGGTCGCTCGCATCCATCGATGCTAACGCCGGTTCCCGAGCGATCAGGGCGCGGCGATGGTTACCGAGGGAGGGATGCCGGCGGGATTCTCCGGATCGCCGTCCACCGGCAACACCGGGGCCAGCTTCGCGTCTTCCGCCGTGATGTCCGGTGTCCCCGCCACGGGCGCGAGAATCGCCTCGAGCAGGGGGCGCGCCTGGGTGAGCTGCTTCAGCCGGATCACCGAGCCCCACAACCGCTCGAACTTCTTCCAACCGGCGCTGTACGCGAAGTGCTTCAATCGGTGCTTCATCGAGGCGTGGCTGAGCGCTCCGCGGCCGATCGAGCTCCACCGATAGAACTCGCGATAAGCCCAGTCGTACCCCGCCTTGAGGTCGGCGGGCGCGAGGAGGCGGGGCTCGTACACCACGTGGCGCGTGTCGTAAAGATCCCAGTCCCGCGTCGTGATGCGGCCCTGCGCCTCCATCTCGCTGAAAAGCGGCGTGCCCGGATAGGGCGTGAGCACGTGAAAGGTCGCGGTGGTGATGCCGCTCTCGATGGCCCACTCCACGGTGCGGGCGAAAACATCCTTGTCGTCGCTGTCGAAGCCGAAGACGAAGCTGCCGTTGATCATGATTCCGAGGTCGTCGAGGCGCCGGACCACGTCGCGATAGCTCCGTCCGAGGTTCTGCCGCTTGCGCGCCCCCGCAAGGCCGCTCTCCGAGAGCGTCTCGAATCCCACGAAGAGGCTGCGCAGGCCCGCGGCGGCCGCGGCCTCCACCGTGTTGTCGCGCAGGATCGAGTCCACGGTGGCGGCGCCCTGGAACACCCGGCCCATTCCCCGCATTCCCCGGAACAGATCCCTTGCGAAGCGAGGGTTGCCGAAGAGGTGGTCGTCGAGGAAGTACAGGTGGCGCCCCGGCAGTCGCGAGATTTCCGCGAGCGCCTGGTCGACGCGCTGCGTGTAGTAGGTCCGCCCTCCTTCGAAGAACGCGTCCTTGTAACAGAACGTGCAGTGATGCGGACAGCCGCGTGAGACCACGATGGAATTCGGCACGAGGTACAGCCGGCGCTGGATCAGGTCTCGGCGGATGGGCGGGATGCCCTCGATGGTCCGGACCGGCGACGAGTAGCGGGAGTGGGGCGCGCGCGCGGCGAGGTCTTTCAGGAAGGTGGGGAAGGTGTCCTCGCCCGGGCCGAGGAAGATGGTGTCCGCGTGGCGGGCGGCCTCCTCGGGCAGAGAGGTGACATGCAGGCCGCCGAGGATGACGTACGACCCGCGCGCCCGGTAATGGTCCGCGATCCGGTATGCGCGCCAGGCGTTCGTTATGTACACCTGGATCACCACGAGATCGGGGTCGTCGTCGAGGCCGAGTGTCTCGACGTGCTCGTCCACGATCCGGATGTCCAGACCGGGATCGAGATACGCGGCGAGGGTCGCGAGCCCGAGGGGCGGGAAGAGTGAGTACTTGATCGGCCGCCAGTAGGGGCTCGTCGCCTCCGTCAGGGCGGGCAGAATGAGTTTCACGCGCCGTATGGGCCGGATGGTCAGATGCTCCTCCTTTTGCAAGAGGTGTGTCCCCTCCACGCCGCGCGGTTGGCCAGGCGGCCACACTTTCCGTCGTGTCAGGCACCCCGCGGCGGTTCGAGCAAGCTCCGTGCCCGGGCGGGCGGTTCGTTCAGTCGCGCCGCTTGAAGCTCCAGGTCACCTCGAACTCCGACGCGACCTCTCCCGACGCGTTTCGGCCGACCGACCTCGCCACGTAGACCGCGGGCTCGCCGGTCCGGGCCGCGCGCTCGATGGTGGCGGCCATCTCGCCCACCTCCCGGAACGTGAATTGCGACTCGCCCACGATCTTCCGGGTGTAACGCGCGCGGACCTCGGTGACGAGGAGCGAGACCTTGGCCTCGCTCCCCCGGACGAGGACGAGGGCGGGGGCGCCCGTCGACATCTCCGCGGCCATGGCCTGGGCCGCGAAGTACGTGGACCGGAACGGATTCTGGGTGCGCCAGCCCCCGGGCAGGATCACCGTGCAGCCGCCTTCATCGAGCGAGCGGAGCCGCAAGCCCGCGAAAGCGGCGAGGGGAAGCTGCCTCCACAGGAAGATCCGGAACCCGAAGGACGAGAGGACCTGGTGACGGAGCTTGTCCGCGGAATCGTTGAATACAGCGCCGGTCATGGCGAAGAATCCTAACCGGTGGCCTCGAGCGCCCGTATCATTCCCTCCAATCGGCCATGTCTGTGACGGTGATTCCGCCTGACCGCGAGATCAAGCGCCTCGATGCAGGAGGCATGGGCGAGGTGTCTCCCGGCGCGCGCTTCCCGGGCGCGGGCTTCGAACGGCGCGCGCCCGCGCTCCACCGGATGATCAGCTGATGCTTGTCGCGTGTCCCTCCTGCGGCAAGCGGATATCGGATCGCGCGCCCATCTGCCCCTTCTGCCGGGGCGCCGCCGGAGCAAGCGGCGCCTCGAGCCCCGCCCCTCCGGTCGCAAACGTCGACTCGGCGATCGCGCCCGCGCCGGCGGTCTCGTCCGTCCAGCCTCCTCCGGCCGCTCGCGGCGTGGCGCCGCCCGTTCCTTCGCCATCGCTCCCCGCGCTCCAGGCGCCCGAGGCGCTACCCGCCTACCGGAGGGGCGACTTCATCGGCGATCTCTTCCAGGTCATCGAGACGCTGGGCGAGGGCGGCTTCGGCATCGTCTATCTCGCCCGATCGCTCGCGAGCAACGACATCGTGGCCCTGAAGACCCTTCGCGGCGAGCTGTTGCGCGACGCGAAGACGAGGGCCATGTTCGAGAAGGAAGCGCGAATCTGGATGGACCTCGGCACCCATCCGAACCTCGTGCGCGCGAAGTGGGTGGACGAGGTGGGCGGCCGCCTCTACATCGCGATGGAGTACGTCCAGGCGGGCGCGGGACGTCCGAACAGCCTCGAGGGCTATCTGGAGAAAGGGCCCATCCCCGAGGAGAAGGCGCTGCTCTGGGCGATCCAGTTCTGCCGCGGCATGGAGTACGCGGTTTCACGCGGCGTTCGCTGCCACCGCGACATCAAGCCCGCGAACATCCTCATCGGCGGCGATTCCGTGGTGAAGATCTCCGATTTCGGCATCGCGGGCCTCGCCCTCGTGCCCGAGGCGCCCAGGGCCTCCCGCGATGGCGCGGCCGCCCCCGACGCGGCCGGCGATCCGGGTAAGACCGTGGTGGGAACGGTGTTCGGGACGCCGACCCACATGGCGCCCGAGCAGTTCGTGGACGCGGCCTCGTGCGACGAAAGGAGCGACGTCTACAGCTTCGGCGTGGTGCTCTATCAGATGGCTTCGGGCGGCCGGCTGCCTTTCCGGCCCGCCCCTCCGCCCCCCGAGATGTTCGCGCAGGCCGGCGCCTGGTACTGGCATGCCTTCCGTACCTTGCACACAAGCGTCACCGAGGGCCCTCTCGACTCTCCCCTCGCCGCCATCGTGACCCGCGCGCTCAGGAAGAAGCGCGAAGAGCGCTACCAGAACTTCGCCGCCCTGCGCGCGGACCTCGAGGCCCTCTACGAGAAGACGAAGGGTGAGAAGGCGCCCGTGCAGGCCGGAGGAACGGAGACGGCCACCGACTGGAACGCGAAGGGCATGTCGTTCGCGACCCTCAACCGCTTTTCGGAAGCCCTCGAGTGCTACGACCAGGCTCTCGCCCTCGAGCCGGGCGCGGCGGCGCTTCACAACAACCGCGGCAACGCCCTGCGCCACCTCGGGCGTGCGGAGGAGTCGCTCGCGTCCTACGACAAGGCCATCGCCCTCGATCCCCTCTACGCGGCGGCCTTCGAAAACAAGGCGCTTCTCTACGCGAACGCGCAGCGCAACGAGGAGGCCCTCGCCTGCGTGGAACGCGCGATCGCGCTCGATCCCACGAAGGCCGATCCCCACGTGATCCGGGGCGTGCTGCTCGGCCGCCTCGGTCGCGGGCAGGAGGAGATCGACGCCTACAAGGACGCCATCAACATCGATCCGCGCAACGTGGACGCGTGGTTCAACCAGGCCAACGCCCTGAGCACGGTCAACCGCGTGCTGGCCATCCAGTGCGTCGACAATGCGCTCTCCTGCGATCCCGCCTACGTCGCCGCGTGGGATCTGAAAGGCACGCTCCTCTCCGAGCTGGGCCGGGGGGCCGATGCGGTCACCTGCCATCAGGAGGCCGTGAAGCTCAGCCCGCGCGACGGAAGGCTGCGCTACAACCTCGGCAACTCGTGGTCCTCGATCGAGCGGCTCGAGGAGGCGCGGGAATCGTACGAGGCGGCGACGCAACTCTCGCCCGACATGCCGGTCACCTGGTACAACCTCGCGATCGCCACCTTTCGGCTCGGGCGTCTGCCGGAGTCCGTGCCGCTGTTCGAGAGGTACCTCGCCTTCGATCCGCCGAAGGACGGTCTGCGCCGCACCGCCGAGCGGCTCACCACCGAGATCCGGGCGGGCCGCACGCCGACCCTCGGGCCCATCCAGGTCGGCTCGCGGATCACCCCGGCGGAGCAGGCGAGCATCGACGCGGGCGTGCTGCCGGAACTTCAGGAGGCTCCCGCGCAGGCGCCGCTCCCTGTCCCCGCGCCGACGCCGAGCGCTCCCGCTCCGCGCGCCGCGGAGGAGCCGCTCCCCGGGCCCAAGGCCGACCCCGAGAAGGTAGCGCTCGAGGCCGCCCGCCTCTTCAATGCGTCCCGCTTCAGCGAAGCCCTCGCGATGGTGGAGGCTCTCCTCAAGACCGACCCGCGCGACGAGACGGCCCTCAACACGCGCGCGAACGCGCTCTTCAAACTCGGGAGAGTCGACGAGGCCTGCGCGGCCATCGTGAAGGCCGTGGAGGCTTCGCCGGGGATGCTCGCGATCTGGCTCAACAAGGCGGCCATGGAGCACGGTTCGGGTCGCTTGAAGGAGGCGTACCGCTCGGCGATCGACCTCGTCGAGATCGCCCAGGCGGAAGGAACGACGGCCCCCGCGGTCGAGCAGGCGCGCCGGATCATCGCGGCTTTGCAGGGCCAGGGCGTCATTCCGAATCCGCGATCGCACCTCGGGTGGCTGGGCCTCGGCTATGTCTCCATGGTCGCGGGCCGGAAGGACGCCGCCTTGCAGTTCTTCGACAAGGCGATCGAGGCGGCTCCCCGCAACGTCGAAGCCCTGCGCTGGAAGGGGAGCGCGCTCAAGGAACTCAAGCGGGGCGACGATGCCCTGGCCCTCTTCGATCGCGCACTCGCTCTCTCGCCGAACGACCCCGAGATCCACCATGATCGCGGCATCGTCCTCGCCGCGCTTCGCGAGTTCGAGCGCGCGGTCCAGGCCTTCGACCAGGCGTTGAAGCTCGACCCGGATCATGTGGCGTCCCTTTCCGACAAGGGCAAGTACGCCGGCCAGCTGAAGCGGCACGATGAGGCGCTCGTCGCACTGCGCCGGGCCGCGGCGCTCGTACCCGAACATCCGGCGCCCTGGCTCAACAAGGCGCTCCTCGAGGACCTTCTGGGACGAGAAGAGGACGCTCTTGCGAGTCACGAGAGGTTCCTGGAGCGCGCAAAGCCGGAGATGCGGCTGCAGATCGAAGCCTCCAAGAGGCGGGTGGAGCAGATCCGCGCGCGGCTCGCCGCCCGGAAGGGAACCACCCCCTTGCGGCCTCCGAGCCCCGCGACCCCGGCCCCCGCCGCCAGGGCGACGCCCATCGACGATCCTTTTCTCAAGAGCGTCGCTTCTCTCTTCACCGAGGATGGCGGCGAGATGTCGGATGACGATCTGGCGCGACTCGCGAAGGCCATGGATCAGGACGATGCGGCGACACTGCTCGGCATGCTCCGTGCCGGCGGCTCCGCGGCTCCGCCCCCTGCCCCGGCGCCCAAAGCACCGGCTCCGCCGCGTCCCGCGCCTGGCGCCACGTCTCTTCCCACGGGCCTTGTCGCTCCTGCCGGAGCCGCCCGTCCGACGGGAAATCCGGTGGCCAAGAAGTACGCCGAGCAGGGGCGCTCCCTCCTCGCCTCCGGCAAGCCCGTCGAGGCTCTCGCCGCCCTCGACAAGGCGGTCGAGCGCGATCCCAACGAACCGCTCTACTGGGCGGAGCGCGGCGGCGTCCTGCGATCGCTCTCGCGACACGAGGAGGCGCGGGCGGCCTGGACGAAGGCGCTCCATCTGAACAAGGCCTGCGTGCCCGCGCTCCTTGGGCTCGCCGACGCGGAGAAGAGAGCGGGCCGCCCCAGGGACGCGATTCCCTACCTGATGGAAGCAACGGGGCTCGAACCCGGAAACGCCGAAGCGTGGTTCGAGATCGGCGACGCCTATCGGCAGATTCCCGACTGGCCGCATGCCTATGGGGCCTTCGCTCTGAGCGTCAAGGCCGCGCCGCGAAACGCCCTCGCCATCGTGGGACTCGCCGAAGGCGCCCTGAACGTGGGCAAGCTCGACGACGCGCTCGCCGCCCTCGAAGTCGCGATCGGCCTCGACGACGGCATCTCCCTCGCCTTCTATCTGAGGGGCGTCGCCTTCGCCATCAAGGGAATGAACGCGGAGGCGGCGGAGGCCCACAGACGCGCGGCCGAGCTCGATCCCTCGCGCGTGAACGCCTGGCACGGGCTCGCCCGTTGTCTCCACGAACTGAAGCGCTACAGCGAGGCTCTCGAAGCGGTGAATCGCGCGCTCCAGCTGCGGCCCGACTTCGCCTTCGCCCTCAACACCAGGGGGCTCGCCCTTCTGGCCCTCAGACGGCGCGAGGAGGCCATTGAGGCCTTCGACCAGGCGCTTCTCGCCGACCCGCGCTCGGTGGCGGCTCTTTGCCACAAGGGCAGCGCTCTCCTGAGCCTCGAACGCCCGGCCGACGCCTTCGACTGCTTCAGCCGGGCCCGCGAGATCAAGCCCGATCATCAGCCGGCCCTCGACGGCTCGCGCGCCGCTCTCGCCGCCCTCAAGACGGGCCTCGCGACGAAGAGCGAGGAAGTGCGGACGCCAGGGAGCGTGCTCATGCTTCCGGAAGTCAGCGTCCCGCAGACCGCGGCCCAGTACTCGCAGGACGAATGCCTGAAGCGCGCGGAAATGGCGCGCAACCAGGCTCTCTTCGCCAAGGCCCTCGAGTTCGCGGAACAGGCGATCGCCGCCGATCCGCGCAAGGGCCTCGCCTGGCTCAGCAAGGCGGAGGCCCTCTTCGGCCTGAAGCGCTACCCCGAGGCCGCGGCCCACGCGAAGAAGTCCCTCGACCTCAATCCGAAGTTCGCCCCTGCCTGGGTGCGTCTCGCTTCGTCGCTCGACGCTCTCTCCGCGAACGACGAGGCCCTGCAGGCCTGGGACAAGGCGATCGAAATCGCAGGTCAGAACGTCCTCAACTGGTGCGGCCGCGGGCAGTGCCTCGAGCGCATGGGCCGGATCGAGGACGCTCTCGCCTCCCACGACCGGGCCCTCGCCATCGATCCCCGCTTCAGCATCGGCAAGTACCACAAGGGCCGCCTCGAGGCGGAGCTCGGACGGCGCGACGCGGCCATCCTGTCGCTTCAGCAGTTCCTCGCCCTCGCCCCGCCCAATCTCGCCGCCCTCGCTCACGAGGCGCGAAAACGAATCCAGGAGTTGAAAGCATGAGTGATCCGTCGCCGGGCCTCGCCATCGCATGGAGGATCGCCGCCTCCGAGGCGGGGGCCGCGGGCTACCCGAAGATCGAGTGCGCCCATCTCATGATGGGCCTCCTGAGCCTCGACAAGGCGAACCCGAAGGCGCTCAAGGACCTTGGCTTCGACCCCGCCCGTATGGGCCAGGTGGGCGCCGAGCAGGCGGCGATCGCCGAGTTGTTCGAATCGGCGGGTGTCACTCCGCGCGTCCTGCGGCGCGATCTTCGATCCCGCGTGAAGAAGAAGCCTTCGCGGGCCAAGGGCGTCATGTCGCGGAGCGCCGCCTCCAAGGCGGCCTTCGCGCGCGCCGAGCTTCTCGCGGGCGCTGCTCCCATGAACTCGCTCCACCTCCTGACCGTGCTCCTCAAGGCCCCCGACCCCGCGATCCTGTCGCTGTTGCTCGAGCACCGGCTCGGGCCCGACATCGCGGCGCGGGCGGAGGCCGCTTCGTCCCAGCCTTTCGAGCGCATGGTCGCTCCGCCGCCGAAGCCGAAGACCGGATCTGTCCGGGCGGCGCCGCCCACCCGGCCGCAGAGCGAGGGAGCGCTCGCTCGCTTCGGCCGCGATCTCACCGCCCAGGCCCTGCGCGGCGAGATCGGCCCGGTGATTGGAAGGCGCAAGGAGATCCTCGGCGTGCTGCAGACTCTCGCGCGCTCGACCAAGAGCAACCCGCTGCTCGTGGGCGAGGCGGGGGTGGGAAAGACCGCGATCGTGGAGGCGGTGGCGCTGCGCGGCGTCGCGGGCAAGGATCCGCAGGTTTTGGGCGGAAAGCGGATCGTCGAGCTGAACGTGGGCGCGCTCGTGGCGGGCACCGACTATCGGGGCGAGTTCGAAAAGCGGATGAAGGAGCTGCTCGACGAGCTGCGCGCTTCGCCCGACGTCATCCTCTTCATCGACGAGGTTCACACCATCGTGGGCGCGGGCCGCGCGGGGTCCGGCCTCGACGCGGCGAACCTCATGAAGCCCGCCCTCGCCCGGGGCGAGATCAAGGTCATCGGGGCCACCACCCCCAACGAGTTCCGCGAGACCATCGAGAAAGACGCGGCGCTGGAGCGGCGCTTCGAGAAGGTCGATGTGCCCGAGCCGTCGGTGACGGAGAGCCTCGAGATCCTTCGCGGCCTCAAGGAGCGCTTCGAGAAGCACCATGGAGTCCAGATCGCGGACGCGGCCCTCGAGGCCGCGGTGTCTCTCTCCGTGCGCTTCGACACCGACCACCGGCTGCCCGACAAAGCGGTCGATCTCATCGACAAGGCGGCGGCGCGCGCCCGCGTGCCCACCCTCAGCCAGGTGGGGCCCGGTAAGGGGGTTGTCGACCAGGGCGCGGCGGCAACCATCGTCGATGCTCGCGTGGTCGCGGAGGTGCTCGCGGAGAAGAAGGGTCTGCCCATAGAGATCGTCACCGATGGCGGGGGGGAAGGCGCGCGCCTGCTCAAGCTCGAGGCGCACCTGAAGTCGAAGATCATCGGCCAGGACGAGGCGGTGGCGAAAGTCGCGGCGCGGGTGCGGCTCGCCCACTCCGGCCTTTCCGAGCGCCGAGGGCCGCTCGCGGTGTTCCTGCTCCTCGGTCCTACTGGTGTGGGCAAGACGGAGATGGCTCGCACCCTCGCGAAGTTTCTGTTCGGCGGCCCCGACGACCTGTCGCGCTTCGACATGTCGGAGTACATGGAGGAGCACAGCGTGTCGCGGCTCATCGGCGCGCCTCCGGGTTACGTCGGCCACGACGAGCCCGGGCAGCTCACGGAAGCGATCCGCCGACGGCCGTATTCTGTTCTCCTCTTCGACGAGGTGGAAAAGGCTCACCCGAAGGTCTTCGATGTCTTCCTCCAGCTCTTCGACGCGGGCCGGCTGACCGACGCGCAGGGCCGGGTGGCGGATGCCCGAAACGTCATCGTGGTTATGACCAGCAACATGGGGACCGGCGCCGAGGCGGCGAAGATGGGCTTCGCGGCCAAGGGGAACGAGACCCTGCCCGTGACGAAGGCGGGCCGGCTCAAGGCGGACCTCCGCCGCTTTTTCCGGCCCGAGCTGCTGAACCGCATCGACGACATCATCAGCTTCCGCGCCCTCGACGAGAGCGACGTGCGTCGCATCGCGCGCCCCCTCCTCGCCGCCCTCATCAACAAGGTGCGCAAGACCAACGGCGTCTTCCTCCGCTTCGAGCCCGACGCGGAAGCGTTCGTCCTCCGCTCGGGCTTCCATCCGGAGAAAGGCGTGCGCGAACTGAAGCGCGTGATCGAACGCCTGGTCGAGATGCCTCTTTCGAGCCTCGCCCTCTCCGGCAAGCTCGCCCAGCACCCCGCGTGGAAGGCGGTCTACGATGAAGGCGGGCTGTACTTCCTTCCGGAGTGACGCGGGGTGCGCGGTTGGTAGTGGTGGGAGGGGGTTGCTTCGTCGCGGTACCGAAACGAGTGGCTCCTCGCAATGACGTGAGGGGGTACAGGACGGACAGCACGACCTTGGTAGTCAGGAGCGCGGTGCGGGGTGTGCCGCGCGGGCGAGGAACGCGCACGCCGGTCCCCGCTACCAACCCCGCTCAGTCCGTCGGTACCACACTACGTCATTGCGAGGAGCCATTCCGTTCGTACCGCGACGAAGCAACCCCCTCCCACCACTACCAACCCAGCGGCGCCTTGATCTTCCCTGCTCGCCTCACTACATTGGGCCGATGCCCGCCGAGCTTCCCTTCATCGATAGCCTCGATACCACCATCGAGGCGTCCGCGCCCGCGGTGTACACGGCGCTTGCGCGCCATCTCGGGCGGTCGCTCGGGTCGACGAGCGCCCGCGTCGCTTGTGGGCTCCTTGGTTGCGCGCATCGCGGCGCTTCGCTGGCCAACCCGCCCATGGAGGGCCAGGAAGCAAGCGGCTTCGTGGTCGTCGAGGCGAGAGCGCCGCATCTCCTCGTCCTCGAAGGCCGCCACCGGTTCGCGAGCTACCGCCTCTCCTTCACCATCGAACCCTTGTCCCAGAATCGCGCGCAACTGAGCGCCCGTACCGACGCCGCGTTCCCGGGTTTTGCGGGGAAGGTCTATCGCGCGCTGGTCATCGGCTCGGGAGGCCATGAAATCGTGGCGCGCCGGATGCTCGCAGCCGTGGCACGCCTGGCCGCGCGCGCGGAGCACGAGAGCGGGCGATAGAGGCGCTCGAATGTCGACTCCGCGCTTCGAGCTGTCCCCTACCACCCGGTTCGCCGACCGCGCTTCGGACTATGCCCTCTTCCGGCCGTCCTACCCCGCGGCCGCCATCGACGCCGCTCTCGAAGGCCTCCCCGCGGACCGGCCGCTGGTCGCCGCGGACATCGGCGCCGGGACCGGGATCTCTTCTCGCCTGCTCGCGGATCGGGGTGTGCGCGTTCTCGCGGTCGAGCCGAACGCGGCGATGCGCGAGACGGCCGACCCGCACCCGGACGTCACCTTCGTCGAGGGCGCGGCCGAATCCACGGGGCTGGGCGCCGCGAGTGTCGACCTCGTCATGTGCGCTCAGGCCTTCCACTGGTTCAAGCCGGCGGAGGCGCTCGCTGAGTTCCGGCGGATCGTGAAACCGCGAGGCCGGCTGGTGTTCCTGGTCAACGAGCGAGACAACGAGGACCCGGCCATGCGCGCCTACAACACGGCGATCAGGGCGGCGACGGAACGCGAACTCTCCGAGGGGATGCGCCGCGCGATCGACGACGCTCTTCACGCCGCCCTCATTCCGGCCGTTCCCCGCTCGTTCCCGTATGCCCAGGCGCTCTCTCGCGACGGCCTCGTGGGTCGCGCTCGAAGCGCTTCCTACATCCCGAAGGAAGGTCCGCGGTACGAACAGCTTCTTCGGGATCTCGACGCCTTGTGGGTCGCGCACCATGGCGCGGATGGCATGGTGACGCACGGATATCGCACTTTCGTGTGGGTGGTCGAAGCGGGGGCGTGATGCGTCGTGTTCTTTGCGCGGCCCTTGCGAGTCTCCTGGCCTCGGCGGCATCGTCGACGCCCGCTCCCGCCCGTCACACTTTCGCTCTGAGCGCCAGGGAGTTCCTCCTCGATGGCGCGCCCTTCCGGATCATCTCGTGCGAGATGCACCCGGTGCGGATCCCCCCCGAGTACTGGTCGCACCGGATTCGCATGGCGAAGGCCATGGGGTGCAACACCATCGCCGCGTACGTCTTCTGGAACGCCCACGAAGAAGCGGAAGGCCGCTTCGATTTCGCCACCGGCAATCGCGACATCGCACGATTCCTGAAGCTCGTGCAGGCCGAGGGACTGTGGGTCCTGCTGCGCCCGGGACCCTACGTCTGTGCGGAGTGGGATTTCGGCGGACTGCCGCCCTACCTTCTGAAGGACCCCGAGCTGCGCGTGCGCGGCCTGTATCCGCCATACATGGCCGCGGTGGAGAGATACCTGGCGCAGCTCGCCCGCGTGGTTCAGCCGGCGATGGTGAGCGAAGGCGGGCCCGTGCTCATGGTTCAAATCGAGAACGAGTATGGGAGCTACGGCAACGACCGCGCGTACATGTCGCGCCTGCGCGAGATCTGGAAAGCCAACGGAATCGAGGGCCCCTTCTTCACCGGGGATGGGGCCACGCCCCACATGCTCGAAGCGGGGTCGCTGCCCGGCGCCGCCGTCGGCCTCGACTCGGGGTCGAACGAGCAGGACTTCGAGCTGGCCCGGAAGCACCGGCCGGGCGTTCCGGTGTTCTCATCCGAGACCTACCCGGGATGGCTCACGCACTGGGGCGAGCCCTGGGCGAGGCCTTCGGTCCCGGAACTGCTCGAGGAAGTGGAGTTCCTCCTCTCCACCGGGAAGTCCTTCAACTTCTATGTGGCCCACGGCGGCACCAACTTCGGCTTCACCGCGGGCGCCAACTCGGGAGGCAAAGGCTACGAGCCCGATGTCACGAGCTACGACTACGATGCGCCCATCGATGAGCAGGGCCGCGCGACGCCCAAATTCCACGCCCTGCGCGAACTGATCGCGAAGTTCCTCCCCGGGGGCGCCGCCCTCCCGCCCGTGCCGGATCCGATTCCCGCGATCGCCGTGCCGGAGTTCCAGATGGCGCCATACACATCCTTGTGGGATCACCTCGGCGCGCCCGTCGCGTCGCTGCATCCGCGAACCTTCGAGATGTACGGCCAGAACCAGGGTCTAGTTCTGTATCGCACGACACTGGTGGGCCGGAAGAGCGGCAAGCTCGTCATCATGGATCTCCACGACTACGCGATCGTGATGGTTGATGGCAAGGAGATCGGCCGCCTCGACCGCCGACTCGGTGAGAAGACGATCGAGCTTCCACCGACCACAAATCCCATGCCCGTGCTCGACATCCTCGTCGAAGGGATGGGTCACATCAACTTCGCGCAGGAGATCATCGACCGCAAGGGAATCACCGATCGGGTCACCCTCTCAGGCATGACTCTGATGAACTGGCAGGCCTACAAGCTGCCCTTGAGCGATTCGTGGATGGCCGGGCTGCGAGCTTCGCCGGAGACGGAGCCGGAGGGCTCCTCGCGGCCGGGCCGGTTCTTCCGCGGGACGTTCCGCCTGGACAAACCCGCGGACACATTCCTCGACATGACCGGGTACGGCAAAGGCGTGGTCTGGGTGAACGGTCACAACCTCGGCCGCTTCTGGGACATCGGCCCGCAAAAGCACCTCTATTGCCCCGCGCCCCTCCTCAAGGCCGGCGAGAACGTGGTTGTCGTCCTCGAACTCATCAAGACGGAGCCGTCACCGCTCCGGGGCGCGCCCGGGCCGTAGGGCCGGGCGCCCTGGCGCACCTCGCGCGTCACGGGATTTCCCCTTGACCGGGACCCGGTCGATAGGTAATGTCCTTAACCAATGCCGCGAGCGGTTTCCGGGAAGGCGTCGGTGGAGGAGTCCATCGTTCTGGCCGTTCTCGACCTCAGCAATCAGCTGGGGAAGCTCGGAGAGGGACTTGCCGGCCACGCCGGCCTCACGACTCAGCAGTGGCTCGTCTTGCTGCAGGTCGCCGGAGACCCGAACTTTCACGCGCCAGGCGGGCGGGCGTCGCGCCCGAAAGGCGGGGTGCTCGCTTCGGAAATCGCCGAAGCGCGCGGCGTGTCCCGGGCCAACGTGAGCACGCTCGTGGCTCAACTCCTTGGCAAGGGTCTCGTGCGGCAGGATGCGGAGGCGGGAGACCGGCGGCGCAAGGGACTGTCGATCACCGCGAAGGGCAGGGCCGCGCTCGCCCGCCTCGACGCGAGCCGCCGCCATGCTAACCGCGTCCTGCTCGCGGAGCTCGATACGAAGGGCCGCGCCGCGCTCCTTCGCTCGCTGCGTGCCTGTCTTCGCTGCGCCGCCGCTTCGGTGGCCGCGGCTCCGGAGCCCCGGGGCTCCACGTCCGTTACTGGAGGGTGACATGAATCTCACGGTCCTGTTGTGGGGCATTCCCCAGGCGATGCGGCTGGCCGCGCGCGTTTACCCTGACTACGCCGCACGGTTGAAGGAGAGGAACGTCGTCGTCCAGTTCAGGCTGCGCGACAAGCCCCAGGGCCGCTGGATCAAGCTCGACGGCGGGAAGATCGACACGGGAAGCGGTCTTCACACGGCTCCCGATCTCGTTCTCGAGTTCAAGAACAAAGCGCTCGCGGAGAGCTTCCTCACCCCGCCCATCGACCTCCTCGAGCGCATCGACGGCGCGAAGAACTTCAAGGTTCGGCTGCAGGGCTCGGACGAGCTCGCGGTCTGGTTTCTCGGGGTGATGAGCCGGCTGGAGTCGCTCACCTGGAAGGCCGGCGTCGACATGGGCAACGGCGTCACGCGTTACACCTCGGGCACCAACGGCGGCCCGATCTTCGTGTACGTCAAGGACGGGAAGATCGTCCGAACCACGCCGATCGACTTCACCGACGAGGACGCGCCCTCCTGGTCGATCACCGCTCGCGGCCGGACCTTCACGCCGCCAAGGCGGACTACGCTCGGCGCGCATGGGGCGTGTCAGAAGTCGATGGTGTACTCGAAGAGCCGCCTTCTGTATCCGATGAAGCGCAAGGACTTCGACCCGAACGGCGAGCGCAACCCGCAGAACCGCGGCAAGTCCGAGTTCGTCCGCATCAGCTGGGAGGAAGCACTCAACCTGGTGGCGAACGAGATCAAGCGCGCCAAGGCCGTCGGCCCGGGCGCCATCGCGGTCGACCACGGCTCCCATCACCAGTGGGGCAACCTTGGGCACTACCTCTCCGCCTTCAACCGCTTCTGGAACATCGTGGGCGCCACCAAGCTCATGCACACCCCCGACAGCTGGGAGGGCTGGTTCTGGGGCGCCATGCACCACTGGGGCAACAGTCTGCGCCTCGGTTGTCCGGAGTTCTACGGCACGGTAGAGGACTGCCTCAAGGAAGCCGAGATGATCGTGTTCTGGTCCTCCGACCCGGACACGACCTACGGCTTCGAGGGCATGCAGCGGCGCGAATGGGCGAGGGAGCTTGGGATCAAGATGGTTCACATCGATCCCCACTTGAATCACACCGCGGCGCACCTCGGAGGCAAGTGGATCGCGCCGAAGCCCGGCACCGACGCGGCGCTCGCCCAGGCGATCTGTCACGTCTGGATCACCGAAGGCCTCTATGACAAGAGGTTCGTGGCCGAGCGCACGAACGGATTCGACGAGTGGAAGGCTTACATCCTTGGCGAGACCGACGGCCAGCCGAAGACGCCGGAATGGCAGGAAGCCGAGACCGGCGTGCCCGCCCGAGACGTCCGCGCCCTGGCGCGCGAGTGGGGATCGAAGAAGACGTACCTCGGCGCGGGGAGCTGGGGCGTTGGCGTCGGCGGCGCCTGCCGTACCGCCACCGGCATGCAGTGGGCGCGCATGATGACGATCCTTGCCGCGATGCAGGGATGGGGCCGGCCCGGCGTCAACTTCGGGAATCTGCAGTTCGGCTCGCCTCTCGACTTCAGCTTCTATTTCCCGGGTTACGGCGAAGGTTCCTTCTCGGGCGAGCTGACCTTCGGCGCCAACGCGGCCAACAACTATCAGCGCATGCCCCACATCGTGACCATGAACTCGGTGCGGCAGAGCATTCCGCGCATGTGGTTCCCCGAGGCGATAACCCAGGGCAAAGCGGGTGGCTACATCACCGACGTGGCGTCGGTGCAGGGCCAGTTCTTCCCGTTCTTCTATCCCTCACCCGGCCATGTGCCCGTGCGGATGCTCTACAAGTACGGCAGCCAGCTCCTCGGCACCATGGTGAACGGCAACCGCTGGATCAAGGCCTACCAGCACCCGAGCCTCGAGTTCATCGTCAACCAGTCGGTGTGGAACGAAGGCGAGACGCCGTTCTGTGACGTCATTCTGCCCGCCTGCACCGTCTTCGAAAAGTGGGACATCGGCGAGTGGTACAACGTGGGCACCGGGTACGTCCATCACATGTACTCGATGAACAACCACCGCGTCATCTCGATGCAGCACAAGTGCATCGAACCGCTTGGCGAATCCAAATCCGACTACGACATCTTCCTCGCCCTCGCCTCGAAGCTGGATCTCGGAGCGATGTACTCGGAAGGCGGCACGTCCGAACTCGACTGGTGCAAGCGCGTGTTCGACTCGTCGGACGTGGCGAAGCACACCACGTGGAGGAAGTTCTTCAAGAAGGGCTATTTCGTGGTGCCTCCAGATCCCGAGCCCGCGCGCGAGGCGGTGGCGAATCGCTGGTATTACGAAGGTCGCAAGAAGGACACCCCTGAGCCCTACCCGCTGCCCTCGGATTACTCAGGCCGCTATCTCGAGGGACTCCAGACGGTGTCGGGCAAGTACGAGTTCGTGGCTCAGTCCCTCAAGAAGATCGACGATCCCGATCGTCCGCCGCTCAACAAGTACATGCCGACCTACGAGGATCCCGCGCGCAACCCAGAGCTTTCGGGCTTCCCCTTGAAGCTTCAGACCGCGCACACGCGTTACGCCTTCCACGTGATGGGTGACGATGAGGGCAGCACCGTCAATGACATCCGGGAACATCGCGTGCTCAAGGACGGCCGTTATTACCTCGTGGCCCGGATGAGCCGGGCCGATGCGGAGGCACGGGGCATCAAGGACGAGGACCTGATCCGGATCTGGAATCACCGCGCCTCGATCGTGTGCGCGGCCCTGGTCACGGAGCGGCTTCGCCCGGGGACGGTCAGCACCTACACCGGATCGGCCCGGTATGAACCGGTCGGAGAACCGGGACGGTCCACGGACCTTGGCGGCTGCGTGAACATGTTGAACCCGAAGGAGTCCATCACCAAGAAGGGCCATGGCATGAAGCCCAACGCGATACTCGTGCAGGTCGAGAAGTGGACGGGCGTCGATACCTGGCAGCCGCAGGAGGCGAACTAATGTCCAAGTGGAATCTGATCGTCGACGTGGCGAAATGCGACAACTGCCGCCTTTGCTTCCTGGCCGTGAAGGACGAGTACATCGGGAACGATTTTCCCGGTGTCTCCGCCGCGCAGCCGCCGCTCGGACACAACTGGCTGGACATCAGGCGCAAGGAGCGGGGCACGTACCCGCTCGTCCAGGCGAGGTTCATGCCGGTGATGTGCAATCACTGCGACGACGCGCCCTGCCAGAAAGCGGCGAAGGGCGGCGCGGTAAGGAAGCGTGAGGACGGGATCGTGATCATCGATCCCGAGAAGTCGAAAGGCCAGAAGCAGATCGTGGATGCGTGTCCCTACGGCGCGATCTCCTGGAACGAAGAGAAGCAGATTCCGCAGGCGTGGCCGTTCGATGCGCACCTGCTGGATGAGGGCTGGACGAAGACACGGGGCGAGCAGGCCTGCCCGGCCCAGGTCTTCCGGACGATGAAGGTCGACGACGCGGAGATGCAGCGGATCCGCGCGTCCGAGGGCCTCGAGGTTCTGAAGCCCGAGCTCCACACGAAGCCGCGGGTCTACTACAAGAACCTCCACCTCATCACGAAGTGCTTCGTGGGTGGAACCGTCGTCCATCACGTGAAGGGCGTCGAGGAGTGCGCGGCCGGCGTCGCGGTCGTCCTGAAGAAGGACGGTCGGGAAGTTGGACGTGCGACGACGGACACTTTCGGAGAGTTCCTGATCGACAAGCTCGAACCGAAGAGCGGCGGTTACGAGCTCGAGGCCTCAGGCCCGGCGGGAACGTGCGGGACGCAGTTCGACGTCGCGGAGGAGAGCCGCTATCTCGGCGTGCTGACCCTCAAGGCGGTGTAGGGCTAACTGCGGCCTCACTCCGCCCTTTGTTTTGGACCGAACAGCCGCTTCAGTCCGGCGGCGGCCAGCGCAACCACAACGAACTTCTTGCCGGCGATCAACAATCCGAGCAGGACCTTGAGTAGGCCTGCCTTGGCCGCGACCTTGCCCGCGATCAGGGCTCCGATACTGGTTCCGGATGGGAACTGGACGGTCGCCGTTCCATTCGGCGGGAGCGGAAGGCCTGATCCGCCTGCGGGCATCGCATGACCCGCAGGCCAGACCCAGATTGAGGTGCCTGTGACAGGCCGCCCGGCTTCTGATCCGACGTGGACCCGCAATGGCAGCGCGGCGGGAAGCGTGAGCACCACGGCCTTCGTGTCGGGTTCGCCGGAAGCGACTCGGACCGTGACTTGTCTTGAGGGTGCGGTGTCCTGTCGACCGGCGGCCGCGACGAAGGTGCCGTCCCCGACCCCGCGAAACTCGAACTCGCCCAGGGGATTGGAGCGGCCGCTGTGTTCTTCGAACCCGTCTCCACCCACCAGACGCACCGGCACGTCTGCCCTGGGTATGCCCGCCGAGTCGACGACGCGACCGCGGATCGTCGCGTCCGGGATGACGATGTCCAGATCGAGGTTCGACTCGCTGAGGGAAAAATCCTTGATCAAGAGGCGGCGCGAGACGCCGCTTTGAGGCGCCCGTATCTGGGCCGTCAACGCCTTCCATTCCGGACGCCGCAACATCCCCGAGAATCTTCCGTCATCGTCAGACGTGTAGGTCGACGTGTCGCCGCGGCCGGTCATGAGTTCGATGGTCGCCGCGGCGAGTTTCTCCTTTCCGAAAGACACCCGCCCATTCAGCTGCACCATACGAAGGTTGATCGGAATCTGCTCGGGTCCAACGTCCTGCCTCGCCGAAAAGACCCGGCTGCCCTTCGACGACATGACCTGCATCTTGTACGTGCCCGGCGAGAAATCCTGGAACTGAATCAGACCGTCCGGGCCGACCCGCCCGGAACGCGCGCGCTGGCGCGCCGTGGTGCCAGTGAGGTCCACTCTCCACGCACGTCCATCCGGGTCACCCGGGGGCGTAATCGCGAAACTCGCGACAATCGGGGGCTGAGGAATGACGTTCCCCAGATACGTTTCGGTTTCGGCGCGCACGAGGACACGCCCCGCTGCCATCGAGGGCGCCTGCGGAGCTCGGACTTCGAGGTCGTATTCGCCCGGAGCCACATCGGCGAACTGGAAGAAACCGGATTTGTCGACCCGGGCGACCGCCTCCGAGAGCGAAAGACTCCCCGACGCCGCCGTGTCGGCCGAAACGAGAAACATGGCGGCGCCGTCGAGACGTGGTCCGGACTCGGGGCGAATCAGAGTGCCGGACACGGACGCTCCCGGCACCAGACGCAGCGACTTGAGCTCGACGAAAGTCGACGTGTTCCAGACGTAGATGGGCACGTAGCCCGGGCTCGATACCCGCACATCGCTCTCGATCTTCGGGAGGGCGGCCTGGAATTCTCCGCCCTGCGCCCGGGTGTCGACTACGAATTCCGAACCTCCCGCGCTGTGAATGCGTCCGTGGATGCTCAGCGGAAGCGCGGACGCGGAAACATCGCGCGTTCTGACCTGTCCGGTGACGAGGGTCGATTCGTACACGGCGACGGTTGCGCCGACGGGCTGTGATCCGCCGGTTGTGATGTAGGCGTTCGAGCAAAAGACGCCCGGCCCGCTGCACGAGACTTTCCAGCTTCCCGCGCAGGGCAGGGTGAGTTGCGCGCGATTTGTCGTGGTTTGGATGCTCGGCGTTTGCCGGCACGAAAGGGAACGGGCTCCGACCGTCAGCCTGATCCCGCGCCCGGCCGCGGGGCCGATCAGCGTCACGCTCGCTTCGTTGGCACCCGACCCGGCGGTCGGCGCGGAAGAAAGGGCGAGCGCTGCCGCGATGCCCCAGATCAGTTTGCGGGATTCCACCAACAACGCCAGCCCCACGAACCCCAGTCCCAACCGCAATCAACTCCTCCACCCGCGACGGTGCAACTTCCTCCGGTCACACTGCAAGTCTGCTGGATCGTTCCGTCGGGAGCGTAGTTTGTGTCTTGGTAACAACCGGTCATTCCGTTGCCGCCTGTTACCGCCTCGCAGCTGTTTCCTAGGCAGTACCAACACGTCGCCCCCACCGTCGAGGGGGCAAGAATCATCAGGCCCATCGCCAGCGCCCAATACCGTGCTCTAGCCATCGTCTTCTCCTCAGGATCCAAAACTGTGTCCGTGTGGGCTTAGTTCGCCGGGTTCCACCAGCAATGCCAACCCCACGAGCCCCAGTCCCAGCCGCAGTCCACCCCGCCTCCCGCGACCGTGCAACTCCCACCCGCGAGGTCGCAATTTCGATTGACCGTCCCGTCCGGCAGGTAGTTGACATCATTGTTACACCCCGTCATCCCCGTGCCGCCGGTAACGGACTCGCACTGATCGCTGAGGCAGTACCAGCAGGTTGCTTTCGCGGTAACCGGCGCGAAGAGAACTAGAACTCCAAACAGAACAGCAAGCCCGGCTTTTCGTGTCGTCATAGGTCTCCACGTTTGACGATTGAGTTGTCCTTGGGGCTCTTTGCGAGCTCCGACTGATCGGATACCACATGTCCATTCTGTTCTTTGAACGTTGTCAAGATGTTCTTTGAGACCGCAAGCGATTCGACGATGGTATGTCCGCCCATTCATGCGGTTGCGGTCCAACGCTGTTCGGGAGCATACCGGCGCGCCTGCCTCGCGGTCTGTGTCGTGGTGGTCTCCGCAATTGGCCTGGTTACCGGCCGCCTGTCGCCTGAGGACCGAGCTCTTCCAGCAGGGCGGAGCGCGAGGCGGTGAGCGTTCTGGCACTTCAGCGGGCTCACCCAGGCGCAAAGAGCGCGGCACATCCCGCTCGTCCAGGCGCGGTTCATGCCGGTGATGTGCAATCACTGCGACGACGCGCCCTGCCAGAAAGCGGCGAAGGACGGCGCGGTGAGAAAGCGCGACGACGGGATCGTGATCATCGATCCCGAGAAGTCGAAAGGCCAGAAGCAGATCGTGGATGCGTGTCCCTACGGCGCGATCTCGTGGAACGAAGAGAAGCAGATTCCGCAGGCGTGGCCGTTCGATGCGCACCTGCTGGATGAGGGCTGGACGAAGACACGGGGCGAGCAGGCCTGCCCGGCTCAGGTCTTTCGGACGATCCAGGTCGGCGACGCGACGGGCCGGATCAGGATTGAGAAGCAGCCGCCGGAGTTCTTCCGTTCATCCGCGAATGATCTCGGCCATGCACTCGGCCAGTTTCTCCGGAGTGCAGGCGAGGATGTCCATTCCCGCCTTCTGGAGCTTCTTCGCGGTCTCGCGGTTGTAGGCGGGGCGCGCATCGTAGCCGAGCGCGCCCAGCCCGATCATTCGGGTTCCGCTTTGAGCCATCTCCTCGACTTGCCGGACCAACTGGTCCTCGGGGGCTCCTTCATAGAAGTCAGTGATGAGGACGACAATCGTGCGGCCAGGCTCGCGCACCAACTGTTCCGCGTAGCGAAGCGCCTCCCGGATCAATGTGCCGCCCCCGAGCTGGATGCTCAGGAGGACATCGACCGGTTCCCCTACCTGCGAGGTGAGGTCGACGACGCGGGTGTCGAACAGGAAAAGGGACGTGCTGACGGACGGGAGCTCGTGAAAGATCGACGCCATCACGGCGGAATAGATCGCGGAGTCGAGCATCGACCCGGACTGGTCGACCGCGATGATTACGTGCCAGGGGCGGCGCCGGCGCTCGGCGCCGAAGTAGTAGATGCGGTCGACCAGAAGCTTCTCGCGCTTCGCATCGTAGTGCCGGAGGTTCCGGCGAAGGGTCGTCCTGAGATCCAGATTGCGGAAGACTCGCCGCGGGGAGTGTCGGTCACGGCGAATCGCCCCGGTCACCGAGGTCTCGACCTGAACCTGCATTCGCTCCTTCAGTTGCCGGACCACGTCCTCGATGACCTTTCGCGCCAGCATCCGAGTCTTTTCGTTGAAGAGATCCTTGTGGGTCAGAAGCGTCCTGACGAGATCGACCGAGGGCTCGATGCGCTCAAGAAGCTCGGGTTGGTCCAGGAGCTCGCGGATTCCGCGCCGACGGACGAGCTCGCGTTCCAGCACTTCACGCGCTTCGTTCGGAAACAATTCCCTCACTCCCGCGACCCATTCGGGTACGGTCAGACCGGACGATTGCGACCCGGCTCCACGTCCGCCGGATGGCGCCCCGCCCGCTCCGTCGTCACCGAACAGGAAGCCCACGAGGTTGTCGATCCTTCGCGCGTCCGCATCGCCGCCAAGAGTGAGTCCACACGCCTCGGCGTCCTGGCCAAGGACCAGACGCCAACGGGTCTGGAGGGGAATCGAGACAGCTCGGTCTTTCATAGCCGCCACTCCTCGAGGATGCGCGCGGCCCTGGCGTCGATCCGGGCGAAAAGCGCCGCCGCGCCGGATGATGCGCCGAGCCGGGTCACTTCGGCGCCGCTCGTGAGGCCGAGGCGCCGCGCGACGGTGTCCGCGAGCGTCCGTCGCTGGCGCTCGTGAAGTCTCCGGAACGCGGATCGCAGGCGCGGAAGCATGGTGAGGAACGCGTCGTCCTCCGCCGCGCGCAGAAGATCGTCGATCGCGGACGTGAGATGGTCGGAACCGAGAAGAAGCGAGGTGCGGCAGGACGCGAGCATTCCGTCCAGGAACTCGCCGGCGCGGGCGAGCACATCGGGCGGCTGAAGCGCGAAGGCGGCGAGGGCAACGCTGAGTCCCTCCGCGGGAACGACTCGCAGTTCGGCCAGCATGCCCATGAGAGCGCCTTGGAGGAAGGGCGTCTGGCTTTCGCTCGAAGCGCGGCCTGCGTACTGGACGAAGAGATCGCGGTCGAGACCCGCGCTCGCGTCGACCAGCGTTTCGGCGACGATGCGGAGTCCTTCAACGATGCGCTCATGGTCTTCCTCGGGCGCGTTCGCCGCTTCCGGCAAAGCGAAGCAGGCGCGGTCGTAGCATCGGCCGACGAGAGAAACCAGATCGGCGTCGCTCCCAAAGGAATGCTCGAAGTGTCGCCGCAGGATCTGAAGCTCGCCGAGAGCCTCCGCCAGCGAGAGAAAGCGCGGATCGGCATCGACCGCGACGCGACAGGCGCGTCGCACGTCGCCCGCGAGGTCGGGCAGGTCCATTTCCGTCGCTTCACGAAGCCGCCGCGCCGTCGTCCCTGCGTGGGAGGCGATCTGGCCCAGATCTTCACGAAGGCGGGCGCGCGCGGCGCTCTCCAGGCTTTCGCCGTAGTGCGCCCGGTCGGCGAGCTGCGTCTCGATCTCGGGGTTCCACTTGAGGCGCCACGTTTCGGTGAAGATCGCTCCATCCGCATGAGTCGCGATCTCGGCGAACGGGATCTCCAGAAAAACCAGGCGACGAAGGAAGGCCGCCTGCCTTCGGCCCACGGGGTCCCGCCGGTCGACTTTGCGCGTGATTCGGCTCTCCCGATCGACGACCTCCGCGAGGTCGAGCGCCTGGAGCTGTTCGTGGAAGTCGGAGACGATGGGAAGGCGACCAGCGTCCGGCGAAACCGTGCCCACCTTCGTCCCGATCGCGACGTGATCCATGGCGGCCGTCAAGTGAACCCCCTGATGGCCGGGGTCCCCTTTGCAGCAGCACGTAATCACGGCATCTTGGACGTCGTCGAGGGTCGCGACCTCGTGCCTGCGGAGCGCGCCCAGCATCCGCGCGTGCTGTGCAACGCTGATCGCATCGGCCGAGGAGGCCGGTTCGCCGAGCGCCCGCGCGCGCTTCAGAACCTCGACCACGTGCTGCGCGACGATCTCGTCGTGATCGCGGCCGTGAAGCTCCCAGACGCGTTCATAGAAGCGGGGCGCGCGGTTGCCGGCCTGATAGCCGGAGAGTCGGGAGACCCTGAAGAAAGAGTAGGGAACGAGGGCCGTCTGCACTTCCCCGAAGGGGACGTCGGGCGCGGCCACGAGGTCGTCTCGATCCAGGAAAACGTGGAAGCCCCCACACACGACCATGGCGTCGGAGGGCTTCACTCCGAGTCGTTGGATTCCGTCGCGGATCGACTTCCACATGAAGCGTTCGCGCGCGACCGTGCCGTCCTCGAGCATTCGCTCTGGCGACGCGCTCGACCGCGCGGCCGCGCAGAAAGTGAGCAGCTCGCGGCGGAAGACGTCTCGATCGTCGAGTGAGGTCCCGAACTCGAAGAGACTGTCCCACGCCTGGTCCCAGCTCGAAAAGCCCGCCGCGGCGGCCGCCGAGGCGTAGAAAGCGCCTTCGACATCGAGTGTCGGAGCGATCTCTTCAATGGGCTCTTCTTCGGCCGATTCCGTCGATGGTCCGTGGGGTCTCGCCCAGTGCGGCAGATCGATGAACTCGATGGTGGCGCGAACGGCCGCCGCGGCGCGCATCGCTACGTACTCCGGGGAGTAGGAAAGGAGCGGGTACCAGACGGCCTGCTGAGCATCTTTCGTCCGGGGCGCGGCCGGATCCGGCGAGGGCGCCCGGTAAGCCGAGTAGATGGCGACGGGCGGTCGGGTACGAGCGTCGATCACGTGAGGGACGAGGGCCGTGGCCTCCGAAGGCCCCTCGATGAAAACAACTTTCGGCCTCAGGCTACGGATGGTGGAGTCGAGATGCCGGGCCACGCGAGGGGAGTGGTGGCGCACCGGGAACCAGTAGATCTCGTCCTTCAAGACGAGTTCGACGGCGGCTCCCACCGACTGCGTGTCGAGGGCAGGGCCGGGTGCCTTCACTTCGCGGGCACGACCTCTTGGAGCCCCTGGTAGAACGAGTCCCACGTGGCGTCCTTCGCGCCGCGTTTCTTCGCGATGAGAGTTGCGTATTCGCGCAGGACGGCGAGGTCCGACGCGTCCTCCTTCACGACCGAGCCGAGGAGGTTCCGAGCGATGTCCGAGCCGTCCACCTTCTGTCGGCCGAAGAAGGAGGCGCGAAGCGCGGCCTCGACGGCCACGCCGATGGCTTCCGCCGTCGAGAGGGTCGTCGTCGGCTGTTTCAGGCTGACGCCGTCTTCACTCTTGCCTTCGCGGATCTCCCGGAAAACGGTGGTGATGAGATCGGCGATCTTCGGCGGCAGTTCCACCGGCAAGTCGTATCGCTGGAGCAGTTCGGCGGATCGCTGTCGCACGACCTGGACCTCCGTCTTGGCGTCGCGGATCACCGGGATGTGGATGTAGTTGAACCGTCGCTTGAGGGCCGCGGAAAGATCGTTCACGCCCTGGTCGCGGGTGTTGGCGGTGGCGATGACGTTGAAGCCGGGCTTTGCCCAGACCATGTTTGCGTCGGGCAGTTCCGGGACCGCGATCGCCTTGTCGGAGAGGATCGAAACGAGAGCGTCCTGGACGTCGGGAACACACCGTGTGAGCTCCTCGAAGCGGAGGAGCCCGCCCGCTCTCATCGCGACCATGGTCGGCGAGGGGATGAGATTCGACGGTTGGGGTCCCTCCGCGATGACGCGCGCGATGTTCCACGAGTACTTGATGTGCTCCTCAGTGGTTCCCGCGGTCCCTTGGATGGTCAGGGTGGAGTTGCCGCTGATCGCGGCCGCGAGATGTTCGGAAAGCCAGCTCTTACCGGTGCCCGGCTCGCCCAGGAGGAGCAGGGCGCGCTCGGAGGCGAGCGTCACGATCGCCCGTTCGACGATCGAGCGATCGCCATAGAACTTCGTCGTGATGGGAACCGATCGCTTCTTGCCTCCAAGGCGCGCTTCCACGGTGGATCCGCCCACGATGTAGGCGAGTACCGCCCGCGGCGACAGTGCCCAATGGGCCGGCCGGGCGTCCTGGTCTCCCTCGGCCAGCGCTTGAATCTCGTCGCGGAAACGCTGCTCGGCTGGCTCGCGCAGCCTCGATTCGACGCCTTCGGGTTCCTTGGACGGCATCCTCTTCTCCTTCATGTGAACTTGAGCGCTTTCACGAGCGCCGTGGGATCGAACGCCAAATCGCGCAGCTGGAGGGCCACGGGGCCTTTGGCGCCGAAGTACGTGAGCGGTTGGAAGGCGAACCTGCACATCTCATAGTGAAGCAACCCGTAAAGGAGCCCCTTTTGCGGCTTCTTCTTCGCCCACTGATCGAGGTGCCTCCGAAGTCCTTCGTCTTCCGGCCCGGTACCGACGGTCGCGTGGTACAGCCCATCCCGCCCTTCGATCGGATATCGAAGCTGCTGTTCGCGATCCAGGGTTTCCGGTGTTCCGACCGTGAAGCCCTCGAGCCCGACCTCTTCTTGCAGCTCGACCTCGAGGTCGAACGGACTCGGCGATTGCTGCGACACGCGCTCGAGCGCTCTCGACGCGTCGAACCGAAGCATGTGGCTCCAGTCTGGAGGCGACTTGAGGGTGAGCGGCTCGACCTTGCTCTCTTTCGCGAGGGTCAGGCGGGACGCGTCCGCGATCTGAGCATGCGTGACTCGGGCGGCGAGCCCGGGCAGCAGGGCCGTCGGTTTGAATCCTTGAGCCTGGGCGAACTGCAGATACGCTTCGGAGGGAACGTCGACATCGGTCCGCAGAGGGTAGACCGCGGACCAAACAAGCGGCGTTCCCGACGGCAGATCGCCATCCCGAAGCACCCGGAGCCTGAACTCGAAGGCCGCGAACGCGCCAGGGACGACCCGTTTCGACACCCCCGCGCCGATGAGGTCGAGCGTCGGCACGGAGCGTGTCACGGGCTGGCTCGTAAGCCGCAACCACTGGTTCTCATCGCCGCGATCGAGCGCTTGCGTCATTCCACGCGCGAGCATCCAGGCGCGGTTGAGGAAAAAGCCGTACCGGCGCCGGGAGAACGACGGATCGTTCCTGGTGAAGCGGCCGAGTTCCTCCGTGGCGACGCGCAGCGTAAACCCGAGTCGGAGAAAGCGCATGCGCGAGGCTGCATCGAAGGACACGGAGAGCGCCTCGCGCGAAGCCGCGGACGCGGCCGAAAGTCCGGTCAGCAGAAGGTCCTCCACGGCCATGGTTACACGCGAGAGCATGCTTGCGAATGCGGCGTGCTGGTCCGCGGGGGGAAGGCTCAATTCTCCTCCTCCGCTTCGTCCCCTTCCGCCCCGGCATTTGCCCGGGCAACAGCTCCCTTGAGTCGCGCGGAAACCACTTCCAGAGTGAGCAGCCGCTCGAACACCCTGAGGCTCGCCTGAGTCCTCGTGAGCGCGGCCGCGGCGTCCCGGCTTTCCGAACGGATCGCCCCGGCGAGGACCGCGAGGCGTTGCGCGAGGTGGGCTGCGCCCGCCTCCTCGAACTCCGCTTTCATGGACTCGAGGACCGGAACGCGCTCCGGGCCGGCGACGCGCAGTCCCCCAACCGCGAGGTCCTCGAGCTCACCCTGAAGCCGCATCAGGGCGTAGGTGATCGCGGTGAGGTCGCTCACAAGGCGTAGTAGTCCTCGGGAACGGTTTCTGTCGGTCTCCAATCGATCTCGCCCGCCTTGAACCCGCCGTAGCGGAGGAGCAGCTCAGCGTTTGGCGTGCTCTTCGTGAGCGGTGATTTCGGCGATGCCGCTTTCGCCCAGTCGTAGGCGCGCCTCGGTTCGATCTGGCCGCCGGCCGAAAGTCCAAGCAGGAGAACGACGAGATGCTTGCAGATGTCGCCCGCCTGACCCATGCACGGGGTCATTCCGCGGTCGAAGCAGGCAAAGCTGCCGTCCTCGTGAATCCAGGCGGCGTAATACTCGTCCGCGACGCTCTGACTCTTCACGATGCCTCCGGCGGAGTGAGGTGTCGTTTCAACGTGAAGCTGGAACGATGCGCGCTTGAGCATCTGGACGCCGCGATCGACCTTGCCCGGATCGGTCAGGGAGCGAAGGTGGATGGCGAGAGATCGCACGTCGTACTTCGTGTCCGTCGGTCGGCGGACGAGGGCGAAGAGTTCGAGCAGCCTCTCTTCGGAGAGCACGACCGTGTCGGGCTCCTTCGAGAAGCGGCGCAGGAGTTCCGCCTTGCCGGCGCCCCGACCCGGTCCGACCACGAGGTAGTCCGTCCTGCTGACGTCGGGGCCGGCGACGATCCCGCCTTCGGCCGTGACCATGGCCACCGGGCCCTCGACGTCGAGCCCCTTCGAGAATCCTCCGGCGAACAGGAACGTGAGCCCGTTCAGGGTTGGGCGCGCCAGGTGCAGAAAAGCAGCCTCGTCCAGAACGGTGGGTTTGTCATTCTTCCGTTTCTCGAGAGCGCGACGCGCGTCTTTCTTGCCGGGCCCCGACTTCTCGCCGAGAACGACGTAGTCGGCGCTCTGAATCCGCTTGACAACGCGTGCCCCACGCCGCTCGACGTGGACCGCAGGCGAACGATCCCCGAAGAGACGGGGCCAGCCCGCGAAGCCGCCAAAGAACGCGAACCGGAGGCCTTCGAAGTCCTCCGCGAACTTCAGCGCCGCGGACCGACGCTTCTTGGTCACAGAGTGTAGAAGTCCTCGGGAACCGTCTCGGTCGGCCGCCAGTCGATCTCGCCCGCCTCGACCCCTTTGTAGCGAAGCAACACTTCGGATTGCGCATCGCGGTTGAGCGAGGGTTTCTGGAGAGCGCTCCGCTGAATCCAGAGGTCGAGCACGTCCGGCGAAATCTCGTTTGCCTGGGCGAGACCGATGACGAGCACCAGGAGGTGCTTGCACAACGCTCCTCGAAGCCCCCCGCAGACGTTGAGGTTCTGTGTGCAGCACGCGAACGATCCGTCTGATGCGAGGGAGCACGAGTACACAAGATCCTCGCCGCTCTGACTCTTGACGATTCCTGCGAGCCTTTCGTCGGAGGTTTCGGCGAAGAGGCGGAAGCGCTCGCCCTTGAGCATGGTGAGGGCCTTGGCGAGCCGCGGCCCTTCGATCGATTTCCCGAGCAACTTCATGAACTGAGGAAGATCGACCGGCTTCCGACGACTCTTCGCTCGATCGATCCGGGCGAGCGCGATGGGGTCCGGCCCGTCGCCGG
>JAIBCN010000091.1 GCA_019694155.1 Vicinamibacteria bacterium
CGAAGGCGCGTCACCGCCTCGCCGTCGAGGGCTCGACAGCCGATCGCATAGAGCGTATCGGTCGGGTAGATGAGCAGAGCGCCTCCTCGCAGCCTCGCCGCCACATCGCTCTCTTCGCCCGGCCCGAAGCCGGACGCCCGCAGGTCGTATCGCTTGATGTCCGCCACGCGAAGGATCGTACAATCACGCCCTTGATCGAACGACTCCTCACGCGGTGGCCGTCGCTCCCCAAAGGCCTCTCGGCGCCGCTGACGCTGATCACCCTTATCGTGTGGACCGGGGCCATGGCGCTCGTGGTTCGGAAGGCCACGGAGCAAACGGCGCTCGCCCTCACCTCCGATCTCGCCGCGTACGGAGAGCGGGCGCGCTGGAGCGGCATCTACTACCGCGGCGAGAAGATCGGGTTCTCGGTCAGTCAGATGACCGAGCGTCCCGGCGGCTTCAAGCTGCAGGAAGACGGCCAGATGCTCATCACGCTGATGGGCGACAGCATCGCGAGCAAGCTCCACACCGAGGTGAACGTCGATCCCCAGTACATGCTCCAGGATTTCTCGTTCTCGCTCGATCCGGGGACAGGCCCCCTGGCCATCAAGGGCGTCCTCGAGAGCCCCACCCGGCTCGTGGTGAAGATCACCTCCGCGGGCAGCGAGAAGTCGCGCACCTTCGAGCTCAAGGAGCCGCCCATCGTCTCCCTGAATCTACCCAAGCGACTGCTCGCCATGGGCCTCACCGAGGGCGCCCGGCATCAGATGCAGATCTTCGATCCGGCGACCCTTACCAACGGCCTCGCGACGATCGAGATCGGCCGACGCGAGGTGGTCCGCATCCTCGACAAGCCGGTGCCCGCCTTCCGGATGACCATGACCTACTCGGGCATCACCGCGACTTCCTGGATCACCGAGGTGGGCGACATCGTGAAGGAAGAGAGCACGATGGGGATGGTGGTGATCCGCGAAGGCCGCGAGCGCGCCACCGCCCTCGCCATGTCCTCCGAGGTCAAGGCGGACATGATCGAAACCGCGGCCATCCAGCCCGAATCGAAGCGCAACCTCGACGATGCTGCTTCCCTGGCAAGCCTGAGGCTCGAGTTCTCCGGCGCCGAGCTTCCCGGCACTCCCGAGGAGCGAAACGGCGCGGGGCAGACCGTCACCGGCAGCATCGTCGAGATCGTGGACCCCAACAGTCTCCGGGCGGGACCGACTCCGTCGGACATCCAGGCGTTCCTCGAACCCGAGCCCCTGATCGAGAGCGATGCTCCGGAAATCGTGGCCGAGACCGCGCGCGCGCTCGAGCGGGTGGGGTCGAACGCGACCGCGCGCCGGAAAGCCGAGCTGCTCGTGCGCTACGTGAACGCGGCCCTCGAGAAGAAGCCGACCATGAGCATTCCCTCCGCGGTCGAGGTGCTGCGCACGCGGGTGGGCGACTGCAACGAACACACCGCGCTCTACGTGGCGATGGCCCGGGCCGCGAAGATCCCCTCGCGGGTCGCCATCGGCCTCGTCAGCATGCGCGGCGCTTTCTACTACCACGCCTGGCCCGAGGTCTTCGTGGGCGACGCGAAGTCGACGGCGGATGGCCGGACCGGGGTGTGGATCCCCGTCGATCCCACCCTCAACCAGTTCCCCGCGGACGTGAGCCACGTGCGCCTCGCCCGCGGCGGCTTCGACCGGCAGACCGCCATCCTTCCCCTGCTCGGCCGCGCGAAGATTCGGATCCTGCAGATGGTCGATGGCCCGGCCCAAAGCAACACCAGGGCCCTGGTGGGAGCGGAGAACACCCAGGCGCCCGCCATCGCCCTCGACTTCCCCGCGCCCCAGAGCAAGGAAAGCTGCTGGCGGCGGCCCGCGCGGCGTTAGGGCGTTCCTCTCTTTTCATGATCACTGTCAAAGACATTCGCAAGCGCTACGGCTCGTTCGACGCCGTGAACGGCGTCTCGATCCAGGTGCCCTCCGGCGAGATCCACGGCTTCCTCGGCCCCAATGGCGCGGGCAAGACCACGACCATCCGAATGATCGCCGGGCTCTTGAAGCCAACCTCGGGCAGCATCAACATAGACGGCGCCGACCTGGCCCTCGAACCGGAGAAGGCGAAGGCCGCGCTCGGCTTCGTGCCCGATCGTCCCTTCATCTACGAGAAGCTCACCGCCTTCGAGTTCCTGAAGTTCTGCGGCGGCCTCTACGGCATGGAGGGGCCGGCCCTCGATGCCCGGGCCCTCGAGCTGCTCGACCTGTTCGAACTGACCCGCTGGAAGGACGAACTGATCGAGGCCTTCTCGCACGGCATGAAGCAGCGGGTGGTGATGTGCTCCGCCTTCCTCCATCACCCCAAGGCCGTTCTCGTGGACGAGCCCATGGTCGGCCTCGACCCCCGCGGCGCGCGCCTCATCAAGGACATCTTCCGCGTGATGGCGAAAAAGGGGGTGTCGATCCTGATGAGCACGCACACCCTCGAGGTGGCCCAGGAGATGTGCGACTACGTGCGCATCATCCTCGGCGGGAAGATCATCGCCGAAGGCACGGTGAGCGAAGTGCTCTCCATGGCCGGCGAAGGCCACGAGGCTCTCACCCCAGTCTTCCTCAAGCTCACCGGCGGCTCCGGTTTCCAGGAGATACCGGACGCGATCTGACGGAGGGCTACGCCTGCTTCAGTTCCGTCCTCACGTCCAGCAGTTCGGGAAAGAACGTCAGATCCAGCGCCTTGCGCAGGAAGCCGACGCCTGACGAGCCGCCCGTCCCCTGGCGGAAGCCGATCACCCGCTCGACCGTCTTCATGTGGCGGAAGCGCCAGAGCTGGAAGTACTCCTCGACATCCACGAGCTTCTCGCACATCTCGTAGGCGTCCCAGTGCTTCGACGGATTCTCGTAGATCTCCACGAACACGGGCATGAGCCGAGGGTCGCGCTTGTGCGGCTTCGTGAAGTCGCGGGCGAGGAGGTCCGCGGGGACCGCGAAGCTCCGGCGCGACAGGTGGGCGAGGAACTCGTCGTAGAGGCTCGGCGACTCGAGCACCGCCTTGATCGAGGCGTAGGCCTGCGCGTCGTGGCGGTGGGCTTCGATCATGGCCGCGTGCTTGTTGCCGAGCAGGAACTCGATCGTCCGGTACTGCGCGGACTGGAAGCCCGATGAATTCCCGAGCACGGACCGGAACTGCAGGTACTCCGAGGGCGTCAGGGTCTCCAGCACCGCCCACTGGTTGAAGAGCTGCATCTGGATCTGCTTCACCCGGGCGAGGATCTTGAAGCAGGGCGAGAGGTCGTCCGCCTTCAGGTGACGAATGGCCGCGGTGAGCTCGTGGATCATCAGCTTCATCCACAACTCGGAGGTCTGGTGCTGGATGATGAAGAGCATCTCGTCGTGATGCGCGGGCTCTGAGAGCGGTTGCTGCGCGGCGAGCAGCTGATCGAGCCTCAGGTACCCCGCGTAGGTGAGGCGATCCTTCAGGTCGAGGACGATGCCGGGCTCGAGGGCCCGTTGATTCTCGGGAGAGGTCATAAAGCTGCGGGGAGACTATCAGCAGGCCGCACGGGGGCGCACACGTAGAATCCCGGGCTTCATGAACGCGATGACGCCGCTGCCCGGCCTCCGGAAGGGCTTCCCCTTCCTGCTGCTCCCCACGTATCTGGGAACCGCCAACCGGGCGAAACGGCGCGAGAAGGGTGACGCCGTCCGCAGCGTCGTCTTCGGCCTCATCGCCGTTGGGGTCGCGGCCACTCTCTTCGCGGTTTCCTTCTGGCTCACCTGGCAGCTCACGGACTACGAGGAGCTCGGCGAGTACCTCCTTCGCCTCGGCATCTCGTGGCTCTTCCTGACCTTCCTGTCCTTCCTCGCCTTCTCCGCCCTGGTCACGTCGCTCTCGACCTTCTTCCTCTCCGAGGACCTGAAGCTCCTTCTCGCGGCCCCCATCCCGGGCACGCGGCTCTTCTACTCGCGCTACGCCCGCACCCTGCTGCAGGCGTCGTGGATGGTCCTCGCCTTCCTGACCCCTGTCCTGCTGGGCATCGGCCTCGCCCGCTGCGCCCCTTCCTCCTACTACGTCACGGTTCCCCTGGTTCTGGCCCCCTTCGTGGTCATCCCGGTGGCTTTCGGCTGCATCGTGACCCTGATGCTCGTGAACGTCTTTCCCGCGAAGCGCGCGCGCGACATCCTGATGCTGACCGGGCTCCTCTTCGCGGTCGCGATCGTGATGCTCCTGCGCTTCATCCGGCCCGAGCGGCTGCTCTCCGTCCGGTCCCTGCCCGACATCACCGCGTTCTTCGCGACCCTGCAGTCGCCCATCACTCCGCTCCTCCCCTCCTTCTGGGCGGGCGAGGCTACCTTCGCGCCGCTCATGAACCGCACGGGCTGGCTCTATCTCGCCGCCCTGTGGACCACCGCCCTCGCCTCCACCCTCATCGCGCGGATGGCCTACGGCCTCTTGTACTTCGAAGGCTTCTCGAAGTCGCAGGAAGCGCGCAAGGCCCGGTTTTCCCGGCTCGCCTTCATGGACCGGATGGCGGGCTGGCTTCCCCTCTCCGCCTCGTCGCGCGCCCTCCTTCTGAAGGACGTGAAGATCTTCATGCGCGACTCCACCCAGTGGTCTCAGCTCCTGCTCCTGATGGCGCTCGTGGCCGTCTACCTCTACAACTTCTCCGTCCTCGACCTCGACCGGATCCCCTACATGGGACGGGTGGTGAGGAACGCCTACGCCTTCGTGAATCTCGCCATGGCGTCCTTCGTGCTGTCCTCCATCGCGGTACGGTTCGTGTTCCCCGCCGTCTCCATGGAAAGCACCTCGTTCTGGATCCTGCGCACCTCGCCGGTGTCGATGGGATCGTTCCTGTGGTCGAAGTTCGCCACCGGCTTCGTGCCCGTGGTCTTCTTCGCCACTTTCCTGACCGTGGTCGCAAACCAGATGCTGGGCGTCCACCCCTTCCTCAAGGTCCTCACGGCGGTGGCGGTCGTCTTCATGTCGCTTGCCCTGGTGGGCCTCGCCGCCGGCCTCGGCGCGCAGTACCCGCGCTTCGGCGCGGAGAACGTGAACCAGATCGCGGGGTCCTACGGCGGAGTGGTCTTCATGGTGAGCGCGGTCGCCTTCATCTGCGTGGAGATCGCGATGCTCGCCTGGCCCACGTCGATCTTCCTCTTCTACGACTTCCGGAACATCCCCGTCCCCACGCCGCGGCGGATCGCCATGGTGGTGGGCATTGGCGCTGCCTTCAGCCTGAGCGTCGCCGTGTTCCAGGTGTCGATGAGGCGAGGCATCCGCGCGCTGACCGCGCTCGCGGGCTAGCGGGTTCCTGAAGACGCTCTCGTCTCGCCGTCATCCCGACGAGAGCCAGGATCCACGAACTTCTTGGTGGTGCGTGGGTGGATTCCGCTCTCGCCGGAATGACGGAAGGAATTTCAGCGCCTGGCCGATCTCCGGCGCGCCAGAGCGCGCCCCCGGAAGCCGAAGCCTCAGCCCCCTGGCCTGACGGAACCGGAGCGTAGGTCGAAGTGAAGCGGCCCCGCGACCACGGAGGTCGCGGGGCCTGTCAGGTCCGAGTTACCAGACGTTCGCCGAACCGACGATGCGCCAGACCGGGTCGGTGTTCGAGTACGGGGTGAACGTCCCCGTGCCCAGCCGCGTCATCCCGTTCATGAACCACACCGAGAAGGTCCCGGTGGGCGTCGGATTGTGCCAGAGCAGGTCGGCGAGACCATCGTTGTTGAAGTCCGTCTTCGTGGACACCAGGTTGAACGCGGGGCTCGTGGCCTGGGTGTTCGCGTAGGTCGCGGTGCCGCTCAGGGTGGGCCCGGTCACGTTCCAGGACTGGAGCTGGCCGGTGCTCGAGTTGTAGAGAAGCAATTCATCATCGCCATCGTTGTTCGTGTCCGCCGCCGCCACCAGCTTCTGCGACGCGGGAACCAGGGTGGTGATGTCGTGCTGGCCGAGCAGAGTGGCGTTGTCCATGAGGATCACCCTTATGGTGCCGTTGGTGGGGTTGAAGAAGGCGAGATCGGGAGCGCCGTCGTTGTTCGCATCGAACGTGGTCCCCACCGTCCAGGGCGCCGCCGCGGTGAACGGCAGGAAACGGAAGCCCTTGAGGTTGTCGCCGTCGATGTACCAATACAGCATCTGGCCCGTGCTCGAGTTGTGCCACAGGTAGTCGAGCTGTCCGTCGCGGTCGAAGTCGGCCACGGCGCCCACTGTCCACCCGGCGTCGGTCGCCCACGGCGTCACCCAGTTGTAAGTATCGAGCTGGTTACCGTTCTTCATGTGCCACCGGTACAGGCGGTTGGTCACGAAGTTGTGGAACATCAGGCGGGACTTGTCCGTGGAGCCGTCCGTGTTCAGGATGATCCCCTTGGCCTGGCCGTCGCCGATGGCGGCGCCCGTCGGGCTGGACAGGTTGATGAAGAACGTCTCGTGGGTCTCCTGCGCGGTTTCCCCGACCACCTGGACGGTGACGGTCTTGCTGCTCTCGCCGATGGCGAAGTTGACCGTGCCGCTCGCCGCGGTGTAGTCGAGCGGCGCCGTCGCGGTGCCGTCCGCGGTCGCCCAGTTCACGGACACCGCGCCCGGGGCGGGAGAGGACAGGCTCACCGTGAAGTTCACCGGCGTGAAGCCGACGTTGCCTTCGTTCGTGGTCTTGTCGGCGATCGACACCAGCAGACCGTCATCGGCCTGGATGGTGCCGAGGCCCTGCGCGTCGAAGACCGTCGCATTCGTGGCGTTCGACAGGTTGAGGAACAGGGTCTCATCGGACTCGATGGTCGCGTCCGGGGTCACGGGGACGGTGACCACCTTCGAGGCGACTCCGGGCGGGAAGCTCAGAGTGCCGCTGGTCGCGGTGTAGTCCGAACCCGCGGTCGCGGTGCCGTTGGCCGTTGCGTAGTCCACCGTGATGGTCGACGTCGATGTCGCGGACAGGACCACCGTGAACGACAGGCTGTTCGCGGGGCCCGCGGTTCCTTCCGCCACCGACGCATCGGTGACGCTGATCGTGGATCCATCGTCATTCACGATGGTCCCGATGCCGGTGCCGTCGAGGATGGCCGCGTGGCTCGGAGACGACAGCGTCACCTGGAAGGTCTCGTTCGGCTCCACCACGTTGTCGCCGAAGACGGGGACGGAGAACGTGCGGGTGGTGGCGCCCGGCGTGAAGGTCAGAACGGTCGGGCCGCTGGCCGCGTAGTCGGTCCCGGCGCTCGCGGTCAGGTTCGACGCGAGGGCGGAAACCGTCACCGTCTCGGTGCTCGCCGGGCTCAGGCCGACCGTGAACACGGCGTTCGCGGAGCCGCTCACTCCTTCCTGAATGGACACGTCAGAGATGACGAGCTGCGGACAGGCCGAGGTCGTGAAGGTCGCATCAGCGCCGTTCGTGGTGCCCGCCGAGCTGGTGGCGCCCGCGCGGTAGTGGTAGGTGGAGCCGCACTCGAGGCCGGTCGGCGTCGCCGTCACGCCGACGAACGCGGTGCCGGAGCCAGGCGCGGGCGTAGCCGCGATCTGCGAACCGTAGGCGTTGGTGGGGCCGTAGTCGAAGAACGCCGTCGTGCTCAGACCGTTCGGGTTGATGCTGGCCGCGAGCGTCGCGCTCCCCTCGCCCACCCCGCTCGCCGCGCCGGTCACGACGGACGGATAAGGAGTGGCGCAGGAAGCCTCGGTCACGTGGACGGTGAACGCGCGAAGCGTGCCGACATCGCCGCCGCCGCCGTCTCGCAAGGTGACGGTCCAGGTGCCGTTCGGATCCTCGCCGATAAAGGCGGAAAGCGGATCCACGGGCCGGAAGCTCCCGGTGAAGGGGGCGGAGGCGCTGGTGGCGTCGATCCATGCCGTGGCCGCGGCGTCATCGAACACGGTGTTGCAGAAGTTGACCCCCGCATTGCCGCCTACCGCGGTCAGGCGGACCGTGGTGCCGGAGGGCGAGGTCAGGCTTATCGCGAGATCGCCAACGAAGGTGTGATCGAGTCCAACCGTGGTCGAGGCTGGAGTGGTATCGCAGACCGTGCCATCGATGCTGAAGGTGACCTTGGCGGCGGCGGCCATGATGCCGGACACCACCTGGGTGGCGGTAACCGCCGGGGCCGGGGAGTCCGGAATAGCGACGGGAGCGCCGGTGTAGGCCGTATCGACGACGGCGCCCGACTGGCCCGTGGGCACCTTGACCGTGAACACGCGCGGGCTGGCGCTGTCACCGGTGTAGTTCACGGTGACCGTGAACGTGATCATCTCGCCGCACAGCGCGGTGGAGTCGACATGGAAGGTGAACGGCGCGGTGTTGGCGCCACTTGCCCCTGGAGCGAGATCGCCATAGCTCGCCGTCCCGTTGAGGATGGTGACGCCGGGGGTGGCCGTGGTGAGGGTGGCGCTCATGGCGCTCAGAGTGGCGGACACGCCGACCGCGTTCGAAAGGGTGACCGACAGGGCGGCGTCCTCGCCGGATTCGAGATACGCGTTGCCGTTGCCGCCCAGAATGGTGGTAGACGAGGACACGAGGTCGAGCATGCCCACCGGGATGACCGTGCCCGGAATGGTCAGTTCCCACATGCCGCGGCCGTGGGTGGCGATGCGGAGAGTGCGGCTCTGGTTCTGGATGGCGAGATCGAAGACGGCGACGCGGGGCAGGCCAGCGCCGACCGGATTCCAGGTGGCGCCGGCGTCCGTGGATCCGTACACGCCGATGTCGGTGGCGACATACAGACGGTTCGAATCCTGGGGATCGACCACGATGGAGTTCACGGGAACATCGGGAATGCCGGACCCCGAGGCGACCCAGGCCGTGGGCGTCGCCGACAGGTTGGAGTTCTTGAAGACGTGAGCGCCCGCGGCGAGTCCGTAGCCGCCGTAGGTGAAGTAGGCCACGTTCTTGTCATTGGGATCGAAGACGACGCGGTTCACGTTTCGCGCGGCGGCCGGGGCAATGAGCGACACCGGAACCAGGTCGGTCAGGGGATTGCCTCCCGTCGTGGTCCCGAAGATCTTCCCGTTGCTGGTGCCGACCAGGCGGTAGTTGTCGTCCTGGGGAGAGACGGCGATGGTGATGGCGAACGCGCCCAGGAACTGGCTGACCTGGGTCATGGTCGTGCCGCGATCGGTGGAGCGGTAGAGCTTGTCGCCCGCGAAGTAGAGGGTATTCGGGGTGCCCGGTCCGAGGGCGATCGGGGCGTAGAAGATGACGTTCTGATTGACGATGCCGTTGGGAACGCCTCCGAAGCCGAGGAAGGTCCAGCCGTTGTCCTGCGGGGTCTCTCCGGGCAGCACGCGCGCGAAACCGATGATGTTGTTCGTCTGGTTGAAATACGTGTGGTACATCGTCATGTCGGCGGTGCCGTACGCGCTCTGATCGATGAGGGCGTAGCCGCCGTCGCCGAAGTCCACGCGGTTCCAGGCGGCCGCGCCGTCCATGCGGTGGGTGCCGTTGTCCTGGGTGCCGCCGATGGTGAATTTCGGATGGCGCGGGTGAACGGCAATGCTCTGGAACTGGGTGGCGCTGAACGTGAAGTTGTTCAAGCTGACCCACGTGGCTCCGCCATCCGTCGACTTGAAGATGCCGCCGTCGTTGCCGGTGTACACGATGCTCGTGTTGGTGGGCGCGATCGCCACCGCGTGGCTGTCGGCGTGGAGGGCATTGCTGTTGCGGGTGAAGGTGGCGCCGCCATCGCTGGACACCTGGGAAATGGAGGCCCGGCAGGGATTGGCGCTGCCGCTGTCGGCGGCGCCGCCGAGGTAGATCTTGTTCGCGTCATTGGGATCGAGGGCGACGAAGATGTCGTAGAAGCACTGGGCGTTGCAGAAGCCGCCGGCCGACTGCAGGGGTGCTGCCGACCAGGTCACGCCGCCGTCCGTGGAGATGCGAACCCCTCCCTGCACCTGCGCCGTGCAGCGAGAGCCGATGGGCGTGTTCTCTCCGGATGCCACGACCACGGTGACGGTGGCCCCCACCTTATTGATGGCCAGTTCCGCCCGCACCGAAGCGAGGGCGAGGGTCCGGGTGAAGACCACCGTGTTGGGATCCGCCGCGTTGGCGTTCGTGGTGCGCCACACCCCGCCGTCCGCCCCCGCCGCATTGATAGTGACGAGAATGTTGTCGGGATTGCCGGGCTCCATCACCGCGTCATAGAAGGGGAAGTTGCCGGGCGCGGTCGCGACCGGCAGCTTCGCGAACACGGGGCTCGCCGAGGTCGCGTTGGTGGAACGCCAGAAGCCGCGGTTGGGGAACACGAAACCGGTTTGGGCGCCGGGGTTGCCGCCCACACCAGACGCGGTGGCCGCGAAGATGGTGGCGGGATCGGTCGGGTGCACGAGGATCTTCGAAACCGAGCGGCCGTTGAAGACGTTCGTCGCGGTGCCATCCAGATTGAACGGCCCTTCGACCACGGGAGTCCCGGACTTCGCGTTGGTGATGCGGTAGATGCCGACACCAATGAAGCTGTCGGACGATCCCCCGGCCTCACCCGTTCCCACATAGACGATGGTCGGATCGGAGGGCGCAACCGCGATGGCGCCCGTCGCCATCACGAGCGCGGAATCCAGAACCGCCGTCCAGCTCGTGCCGCCATCGAGCGAACGGAAAACGCCGCCGCCCGCGGCGCCCACCCAGACCACGTTCGCGTCCGTGGGATCGACGGCGATGGCGCTCACGCGTCCGCTGACCGGCGAGGAAACGGCCGTGGTCTGGCCGTTCGGAATGGGGTCCGGCCCCACATACCTCCAGTCTACGAAGGCGTTCAGCGCGGCGGACGTGGAAGCGCCCGGCCCGGAGAGGCCGAGGCTGCGCTCCTGACGCTCCATCTGCTGCAGGGCCTTGGCCCGCGAGTCGGTCTTCGCGGTGTCGAAACCACGCATGCTCGCGACCCAGCTGCCGCGCGCCTGCAGGTACTCCTCCTTGTCCACGGTGCCCCTGACGAAAGGAGGGATGTCGGCGTCACCCTCGAAGCCTTCTTCCCGCTCCCTCTCCTCGGCGCTCTCCTCGTCGAGGTCGGTATCGGGTTTCGGAGTCGCGGCCGGCTTCGACAGCACGGCGGGGGGCTGCGCGCCAATCTCGGATACCTTCTGCCCCTGGGTCTTCGAACCGGAAGCCGGCCTGGGCGCGGCAGTGGCGAAGCTCAGCGCCAGAGCGATGGCGATCGCGGCAGGCAGGGACTTCAGGAATCGCGACCAGAGCGAGGGATGGGCTGAGCGAAGGGTCATGCCGGGGGTCTCCAGAATGGGGGGGTAATCTCGGGCCCAGGCACACCGAACTCGAAGAGCCCCGCGTATCCGTGCCGCAACTACGCGGGATAGTAGGCTTGCCCTCACTGTGAGTCAAGCAGCCTGCCGTTCCGCGATTCGTTCCACGCACGAAGCGTGTTTCGCTTTGTGGCTCGCCGCAACCAGCCTGGGCTGCGCGCACGCCCAACCGGTGGTGCAGGCCTCCGAAGGGGCGGCGGACGTCTCGCAGGCGGCGCCCGCGAATGAGGTGAGGCAGGCGGACCTCATCATCCGCGAAGCCACCATCGATGCCCCGGCCGCCCTGATCGAGGGGCCGATCACCTTCTCGATCTCGAACGCCACCCGACGGGAGAGAACGGTCGCCGTCGAGGGCAGGGGCGGGCCGTGGAGACTGGAGCGGCCCATTCCGCCCGACCGGTCGATGACCCTCGATGTCGTGCTCGAACCGGGCGACTATCTGATCTCGAGCGGCGAGGGCGAGGCTCGCCTTCGCGCGAAGCTGCGGGTGCTGAAGCGCTAGGCTGCCGGTTTACCTTCTTCGAACCGATCGAGCAGTATCGCGACCAGCATGTCGCTCATGACGTTGACGCCCGAGCGCACGCGTCCGATGAGCCAGTCGACGGAGAAGAGCACGGGCAGCACGCCCACGATCACGGCTTCGGGCAGACCCACGGTCGCGAGGACGAGGGGAAGCACGATGAGGCCGGCGTCCGGGATGCCCGAGATGCCGATGCCCGCCATCAGCGATGCGAGCGCCACCACCGCCTGCTGCGACAGGGTCAGGTCGTAGCCGAGCGCCTGGGAGAGGAAGAGGGCGGCCATGGCGTCATAGAGCACGATGCCATCGTTGTTGAGGTTGGTGCCGATACAGGCGGAGAGCCGCGCGGAGGCGTCGGAGATCTTCATCCGGCCGAGGCTTTGCAGGGTGAGGGGCACGGTGGCGAGAGACGAGTTCATCGACATGCCGGAGAAAAGGGCCCCCGCCCCCTCGCCCCAGTAGACCTTGGGCGAGCGTCGCCCCACGAACCAGGCCGCGAGGGTGTAGTAGCCGACCGCGTGCAGGACCAGGCCCGCGACCATGGCGACGACATAGACGCCGAGGTCGCCGAAGACCTTGATGCCGTCGCGGCCGATCACCTGGGCGAGCACGCCGAACACCGCGAAGGGAATGGCCTGCACGACCATGGCGAGCACCCCCACCAGAACCTCGAACCCGCCCTCCGCGATTTCCGCCAGCCGGAACACCGGCGACTGCTTCCCGTGGCGGATGATCAGCCGTCGCAGCGAGATCCCGATCAGGATGGCGAGAAAGACGACGCTGATCACGTTGCCGTTGTCCTTCTGGAACGGATCGACGAGATTCGCGGGAACGTAGCCCGAGAGGTTCTTCATGGGGTCGAGGCTCGTGCCCTCGGGCGCCTTTCGCGCGGGGCCGCCACCGGCCGCGGCCTCGATGGCGTCGAGCCGGTCCTTCCAGGCGACCCCCGGCTTGAAGGTGTTGATGAGCGTCATGCCGATGAGGAAGGCGACGCTCACATTGAAGGCGCAGATGGCCACGAGCTTCATCCCCTGCTTGCCCGACACTTCGGAGCGGACGAAGGCATCCACCACACCGAAGAAGATGAGGGGCACGGCCATGGCGCGCAGCAGGCGGATCACGAGAAGCCCGAGATCCCCCAGGTGCCGGTTGGTCAGGCCGAGGAAGATGTTGCCTTCTCCGAAGGCAAGGCCGCACGCGGTTCCGAGGAGGACCCCGATGATGACGCGGACATAGAGGGGAAGGCGCATGGCCGCAGACTGTATCGCGGTTTCTCAGAGGCGCCTCGCCTTCGCGC
>JAIBCN010000058.1 GCA_019694155.1 Vicinamibacteria bacterium
TGAAGTCGATGCGCGAATGGAGGCCGAGCGTTTCCGCATTCCGGCGCGCGACCGCGAGCGCCTCCTCGGACAGATCGACGGCCACCGCGCGTGCTTCGGGAAGCTCGCGCAGCAGGGACAAAGCTATGCATCCGGAGCCCGTTCCGAGGTCGAGCAGGGTCGGCGCCGCAACCCGTGCGAGGCGGGTGAAAACGGCCTCGACGAGGGTCTCGGTATCGGGGCGCGGGATGAGGACGGCCGGGGTGACGAGGAATTCATCGCGCCAGAATGCGGCCTTTCCCAGGATGTACTGAATCGGCTCGTGGCGCTCGCGTCGGGCCACGGCGGTTTCGAACCTCGACTCCAGGGCGGGCTCGACGGGGTCGTCGCCGCGGGCCAGGAGGCTGGCCCGGTCGAGGCCGCTCAGTCCGCGAAAGAGCATCTCGGCGTCGAGCTGCGGATTCGGGAGCGCGGCGAGTCGTTGGGCCGCGGCCGCGATGAGGCCGGCCTGGGTGCGGAGGGGCATCAGGAGCCGGTGAGTGGATCCCGGCCTGCGCGGGGATACGCCGGACGCTGATGCGTCATCAGCATCCGCCTAGTTCGCGGCCTGGACCCGTTCCGCCTGGTGGGTGGCGACGAGCTGAGCGATGAGAGCGTCGATGTCGCCTTCCATCGCGGTCTGCAGTGTGTGCAGGGTCAGGCCGATCCGGTGGTCGGTGAGCCTGGATTGCGGAAAGTTGTAGGTGCGGATCTTCTCCGAGCGGTCGCCCGTGCCCACCTGCGACTTCCGGTTCTCCGCGATCTCCTTGTTCTGTTCGGCCTGGGCGACTTCATAGAGGCGCGAGCGGAGGACCTTCATGGCCTTCTCGCGATTCTTGATCTGGCTCTTTTCGTCCTGGCAGGAGACCACGGTGTTGGTGGGGAGGTGAGTGATGCGGACCGCGGAGTAGGTGGTGTTGACGCTCTGGCCGCCCGGGCCGGACGAGCAGAAGGTGTCGATGCGGATGTCCTTGGCCTCGATCTTGATGTCCACGTCTTCGGCCTCGGGCAGTACGGCCACGGTGATCGTCGAGGTGTGGATGCGGCCCTGGGCTTCGGTCGCGGGCACGCGCTGCACGCGATGAACCCCGCTCTCGAACCGGAGCTTCGAATAGACCTTGTCCCCTTCGATCATGGCGATGACTTCCTTGATGCCGCCGGCCGCGGCCCGGGAGATGGAGACGATGTCGACCTTCCACTTCTGCCGCTCCGCATAGCGCTGGTACATGCGGAAGACCTCCTGGGCGAACAGCGCCGCCTCGTCTCCGCCGGTGCCCGCGCGGATTTCCAGGATGACGTTCTTGTCGTCGTTCGGGTCCTTCGGGATGAGCAGGGGGCCGATGGCGGCATCCGTCTCGTCGCGCTGCCTCTGGAGCTCCTTGAGCTCCTCCATGGCCATGGCGCGAAGCTCGGGGTCGGCCTCCGCCTTCACCATTTCCTCGACGCCGGCCACCTCGGCGAGCAGGCGCTTGTACTCGACGAACATCTTCACCACAGGTGCTATGTCGGAAGCTTCCTTGGCGGTGCGAGTGATGCTCGCAACCGCGCCGTTGGTGGACGCGAGATGCAGCATCTCCGCCTCGAGGGCGTGATGCCGGGCCTCGATCTCCTTCAGCTTCTCGAATGTGATGGCGTCCATGGTCTCGTGGGTACTCTCTTCGCTTCGTTCAGACGTTCAGGCGGCGAATGCCCGCCCGGGGAGCGTTTGAAGAACCGGAAGACCCCTGGGCGGACGCTTGTTTCCTGCGTGTCCTGGAGAGCTAGGCCGTGGGGGCGGCGGCGCGCTTGGCGAACTTCTTGGTGAAGCGCTCGATGCGTCCGGCGGAGTCGACGAGCCGCTGCTTGCCCGTGAAGAACGGATGGCAGGTGGAGCAGATTTCCACGCGGATCTCGGACTTGGTGGAGCGCGTGGTCCAGCTGGCCCCGCAGGCGCAGTGGACAGGGGACTCGACGTACTTGGGGTGGATGTCGGGCTTCATCGTGTCGTCGGCTTTCTCTCGTTCTTTGGGACGCCCGGTCTCGCTCGTCTCGGCAGCGCCAAAGGCGTCCGCAGACTCACGAACCTGTCGAAATCCGGGTGTCGGAGCCGGAGATTCTACCGCGGACGGGGCGTTTGCCGGTCGTCTCCCGGGCCTGAGCCTATAAACTCCCGTTCCGACTCAAGCTTCCGAGGAACCAGATTGGCCAACGAGATCAAGCCCTACGAATTCGACGAGATAGAGCGCCGCTTCCAGGCAAAGTGGCGGGACGAGGGCACTTTCGAGGTTTCCGAGAACGCCTCCCGCCCGAAGTTCTACTGCCTGGAAATGCTCCCGTACCCCTCCGGCGACATCCATGTCGGCCATGTGCGGAACTACTGCATCACGGACGTCATCACCCGCTTCAAGAGGATGCGCGGCTTCAACGTGCTGCACCCGATTGGCTGGGACGCTCTCGGCCTCCCCGCGGAGAACGCGGCGATCAAGCGCGGCACGCATCCCGAGACCTGGACGCGTCACAACATCGCGGGGATGAAAGCTCAGCTCCAGCGCCTGGGCTTCAGCTACGACTGGACCCGCGAAGTCGCCACCTGCGACGCCCCGTACTACCGCTGGAACCAGTGGTTCTTCCTGAAGATGCTGGAGAAGGGCATCGCTTACCGCGCCAATTCTCCCGTCAACTGGTGCCCCTCGTGCCTCACCGTGCTCGCCAACGAGCAGGCCGAGGGAGGGCTGTGCTGGCGCTGCAAGAGCACGGTGGTGATCCGCGACATGGAACAGTGGTTCCTGCGCATCACCGACTACCAGGATGCTCTTCTCGACGACATGGCCGAACTGCCGGCCTGGCCCGAGCGCGTGCTGCAGCAGCAGAAGAACTGGGTCGGCCGGTCCCAGGGCGCCGAGGTGTCGTTTCCCATCGAAGGCGGAGGCTCGATCCGCGTGTTCACGACGCGCATCGACACGATCTTCGGGGCGACCTTCTCCGTGCTCGCACCCGAGCACCCGCTCGTCGACTCTCTGATGGCGGATACGGACAACGCCGCGAAGGAGACCCTGGCTCGTCTGCGCGGTCAGGATCGCCGGGCTCGGCTCGCCGGGCAGGTCGACAAGGAAGGGCTCTTCACGGGCCGGTACGCAACCAACCCTTTCTCCGGAGAGCGGATTCCCATCTGGGTGGGGAACTTCGTCCTGATGGGGTACGGCACGGGCGCCATCATGGCGGTTCCGGCGCACGACGAGCGGGATTTCGAATTCGCGCGCAAGTACGGGCTGCGCGTCCACGCGGTCATTCAGCCTCCGACCGGGACGCTCGACGGGGCGACCATGACCGAGCCCTACACGGGCCCGGGAGTGGTGACGGGGAGCGCCGGGTTCGACGGCCTGACCTCCGAAGTCGCGGTCGAGAAGATGATCGCGCACGCCCAGGCGAGAGGCTTCGGGGCCGCGAAGACCGCGTACCGCCTGAAGGACTGGCTGATCTCGAGACAGCGGTATTGGGGCACGCCCATCCCGGTCGTCTATTGCGACAAGGACGGCGTGGTGGGGGTCAGGGAATCGGACCTGCCGGTCGTCCTCCCTCCGGACGCGCCCTTCACCGGCGAGGGGGGCAATCCGCTGGAGAAGGTGGAGTCCTTCGTGAAGGCGACCTGCCCGAAGTGCGGCGGTCCCGCGCGCCGGGAGACGGACACCATGGACACCTTCGTGGACTCGTCCTGGTATTTCTATCGCTACTGCTCGCCGAAGACGGGCGACGCGCCCTTCGACAAGGCGCAGGTCAGGTACTGGTTTCCGATCGACCTCTACGTGGGCGGAATCGAGCATGCGATCCTCCATCTCGTCTATTCCCGCTTCTGGACGAAGGTCATGAAGGACCTTGGCCTCATCGACTGGGTCGAGCCGGTGACACGCCTCTTCCCCCAGGGCATGGTCCACAAGGACGGCGAAGTGATGTCGAAGTCGAAGGGCAACACCATCGCCCCCGACGATGTGATCAAGCGCTACGGCGCCGACACGCTGCGCCTCTACATCCTCTTCGCGGCGCCGCCCGAACTGTCCATGGAGTGGAGTGAGACCGGGATCGAGGGCCCCCATCGCTTCCTTCAGCGGGTGTGGCGCCTGGTTCAAAAGCACGCTCCCACGACCCGGCCCAGGGACATCGCCGTCCCCGGCCTTTCCGAGAACGGGGCCGCGCTGCGGCGGAAGGTGCACCAGACCATAGCCCGCGTCACCGGCGACATCGACGAGCGCATCCACCTCAACACCGCCGTCGCGGCCCTGATGGAACTGACCAACGAGGCCTATCGTCTCGAAGACGGCCTCACGGGTCCCGCCGATGCGGGCGCGCTCGCCGAAGCACTCGACACCCTCGTCCTCCTGCTCAGTCCGTTCGCGCCGCACGCCTGCGAGCAGATGTGGCAGGACCTTGGCCATCCGAAGAGCCTTGTTGACGAGCCCTGGCCGGTTGCCGATGAAGCGGCGATGCGCGAGACCTCGGTGGAAGTAGCGGTTCAGGTCAACGGCAAGATCCGCGCGCGGGTTCAGGTGCCGGCGGGCGCGAGCGAGGAGGCCCACAAAGCGGCGGCCCTCGAAGACGCTTCGGTGAGGCCGCACGTCGACGGGAAGACCCTGGTCAAGGCCGTGATCGTTCCCGGCCGGCTCATCAACCTGGTGGTGAAGTGAAGCCCGTTTCGGCGCCTGTCCGCCTGGCGCTCCTGGCGGTGGCCGTCCTTTCGCTCGGCGTGTCGTCCGGGTGCGGGTACGGCCTCGTGGGACGGGGTGGGGGCTTCGATCCGAGTATCAGGAAGATCGGCGTCCCCCTGTTCCGCGACAGCACGGGCAAGGTGAATCTCGACATGAAGATCACCCAGAAGGTGATCGAGGAACTCCTGAAGCGCGGGAAGGTGGACGTCGTGCAGACGGTTGAAGGCGTCGACGCCGTCGTGGAGGGCGAGATCCTGTCCTTCCAGGAGACGCCGGTGGGCTTCTCCGGAGGGAACACCGGGTCGGCCACGGCCAGCCGCTATGCCATCGTCCTCACGGCGCGGGTCCGGTACTACAAGCCGGGCGAGGCGCAGCCCATCTGGCAGAACGACGCCTTCACGTACCGCGACGAGTACGACCTCGGCTCGGATTCCGGCTCGTTCTTCGATCGCGCCGACCAGGGCGTCGACCGGCTCGCCCAGGCTTTTGCGAGAAGCCTGATCGCCGCCATGCTCGAGGCTTTCTAGCGGCCCGTCACTTCGAGGCCCCTGGGGTCGGGGAAGCGCTCTCCGTGTCGAAGAGGATGTGAAGGCCCGGCATGGCGTACTTCCTGAGGTCGGCCTCGTATTTCTTGAACAGGGCCACGTTCTCGGGCGCGGTTCCCACCTTCTGGATGTCGCGAGCCGCCTGCTCGGTGCTCGCTGCGATTTCGGTGCGCGCCTTGGCGATCGCTTCGCGCGCTTCGGGCGGCATGCCCTGCGATTCCGCCGCTTTCATCGCTGCCTCCGCGGCTTTGCCGGCCTGGGTGGCTTCGATGATCGCTTTCTTGGACGCCTCGCCGCTCCCGAGATCCGTCCACATCGACTTGTAGACCTCGCCGGTGATGAAAGCGTATTCGTCCTCGGACATGCCGTGTTTCGCGAGGGCCAGTGTCTCCGCCTTCTGCAGTTCGCCCATCAACGTGAGCCCGGTGGAGATGTCTCCGAAATCCAGGGACTTGCCTTCCTTGACCTTGGCCATGCGGGACTCGATCTCGCCCCGGTATTTCTCGTAGACTGAGAATACGGAAGCCCGCACTTCGATGAATTTGACCAGGCGCGGCTCGGCCACGAGGCCTCCCGCCGGACGCGAGAAGGGCACGGCGTTCGCTGACTTTCGGGCCTGTTCGACCTCGGGGCCCCCGCCCGTCACCTCCTGGATCTTGTTCTTCGCCCAGTACCCGAAACCGATCATTCCGGCGACAAAGAGGAATAGGGCGATGAGAGCGACCGCGAAGCAGCCGATTGCGACTTTCATCCAGGTTTTCATGACAACTCTCCAGAGATCTTCATTGGCGAGGCGAATCGTAACCTCGAACCTGCCGATCGGCGCTCTGACCATATACTGAGAGCATGGAACCGACCTGGCATGACGGTCTATCGCGCTCGGCGCTCGTGCAACTCGTGGAAGGGCTGCTGACGGCGATCGATCGGACCGTTCCCAAACTCGACGCGGTGGCTCACCACCTGGGCCTTCTTTCCCAGCAGGCCGAGGAGTTCGAGGTCGTGGGCGGTGTTGCCGACCAGGTGGCCGACATGTCGGACGAGCTCTACGCGGCGTCCGACCGTGAGCGGCTGCGGGAATGGGGCAACGCCATCGACACCCCGGACAAGGCGCACTGAACTCGAACCGAAAGAGTGAATGACGCGGCCGAAACAACGACCGGCGGGCGACTCGCCCGGGGAGTGAGCCGTTGAGCCTGTCGGGGAGAATCGAAGACCTCCCGCTCCTGGACATCGTCCAGATCGTGGCCTTCACCCAGCGGACGGGCTACATCCGGGTCGAGACCGAGGTGGGCGTCGGCGCCATCGTCTTCCGGAATGGCCGCGTGGTCGCCTGCTTTTCGCCCGGCTCCTCGGAGCGCGTGCCCCGGACGGCCCTCGCCCCCGCCGAATGGGAGAAGCGGCTCACCGCGGGCATTGCCGCCGACCTCGGCGCCCTGTCCCGTCTGCGCGACGGCAACTTCGGCTTCGTGCTGTCGAACGAGGTGCCGAAGCAGATCGAGGGCTATTCGCTCGAGCGGGAGACCCTGACCGTCGGAGTCGACGCGCAGGAACTCCTCCTCGAGCTCGCCCGGGAGCTGGATGAAAGCCGGCGGGACGCCGCCACGGCACTCGCCGCGCCCGAGGCCGCGCCCGCCATCGAGGCGCCCCGCGGGCCCGTGGCAAGGGCCCAGGAAGTCCGGCCGTCGGTTCTGGTGGTGGACGACGAGGCGGACGTCCGCGCTTTCCTGATGAAGCGGCTCGTCGAGAACGGCTACGAGGACGTCGTTGGTGCGGCCACCCTCGAATCCGCCCTCCAGCTCGCGCAACAGATGGGCCGGGCGGGCGCCATGTTCCTGGCCGTGGTCGACCTCTCCATCCCCGATCCCACCGGGGGCGATCTGTCCGGCGGCCTCGAACTCGCGATGCGCCTCCGCGGCTTCGCGAACGCTCCCCGGGTCGTTCTCGTCACCCCGGACCCCGAGCCCGCCATCGTGCGCAAGGGGCGGCAGGCGGGGGCGCGACGCGTCATCTTCCGTCCCACTCTCGGCCGTCTCAACAAGGCGCTCTTCGAGAAGCACCTGGACGCGTTCACGAGCAAGCTGCTCACCGTCCTGCAGCAGGTCACGGACGGCCGTCCTCACGGGTCCGTCGCTTCGGCCGCTCCCATCGGCCTGATCGATGGCCTCGACCTGCTTGGCTGCATCGGCGAAAGCGTGGGCATTCGCGACCTTCTCCTGCGGGTGGCGAGCGGAATGGTCGAGCGGGTCGTTCTGCTCATCCGCAGCGAGGACATCCTCTATCCCGCCTCCGGCGTAGGTTTTCCCCTGGGACCCATGGGCTTCGACCTCACCGTGTCCGCCTACACCTCGCCCTTCGCGGAGGCGCTGCAGGGCCGCGCCGCTCAGAGCTTCGTGACCGACACGGCGTTCTGGAAAGAGATGTCCGCCCTCTCGATCCTGCGCGGCCGCTCCCTGGAGGCCGCGCTGATTCCGCTGCGCGCGCACGGCGATGCGGTGGCCCTGCTCTTTGTCGACAATCCGATCTCCGGGGAGGCGCTCACGAGGCTCGACCCGCTGGAGGCTTTCGTCGAAGAAGCGGGCCGGCGGCTCGAGGAACTCCGGGATCAGGAGCTGTCTCGAACGGGAACCCTCAAACGGGGTACGATCTCAAGGTAACCGATGGCCGATCAACAGAATCGCTACCGCGAGCTCTCCGATTTCTTCGTCAAGACCCAGGATCTTGTCGAGGACATCGTGCGCGAGAACGCCCAGCTCCGCGCCTGCCTGCGCGCGTTCGAATCGCTGGGCGGAAGTCCGCAGGAAGCGGACATCCAGGCCCGCCTGCGGCGTTCGGAAGAGGAGCGCATGGCCATCGACCGCGAGCACGCCCAGGCCAAGGAAGACCTGGTCGAGCTGCGGGCCCAGCTCACGGAGTCGGCTCAGCGCTTCGCCGACCTGAGCGAGCAGGTGAATCTGCTCACCAACCTGCACGTGGCGGCGTCGCAGCTGCACGCGTCCCTCGATCACGCCGAGGTCCTGCGCTCCATTCAGGAGATCGCCACGAACCTCGTGGGAGCGGAGGCCTTCCACGTCTTCATCGTCGACGAGAAGTCGAACCGCGCCGAACTGGTCCTCTCCGAGGGCCAGGAGGGGAAGACGAAGAGCATCGGCAAGGGAGAGGGAGTGATCGGAGCCTGCCTCGAGACAGGGATGCCGCACTTCGCCGCCGACACCCGCGTGGCCGAGGCGACGCCTTTCGAGTCGCCGCTCGCGGTGATTCCCTTCGACCTCTCCGGCGAGGTGGTGGGGCTCTTGAGCATCCACAAGCTCTTCCAGCAGAAGACCGCGTTCAGCGAACTGGACTTCGAACTCTTCCGCCTGCTTGGCGCCCAGGCCGCGACCGCGGTGTACGCCTCGCGCCTGCACATGACCTCGGAGAGGAAGCTCGCCACTCTCCGCGGCTTCATCGACATGCTGAAGGGGCCGGCCGGAGTCTAGACGGGCCCCTTCAGTCGCCGCGCTGCCCGTCAGCCGAGAGGCAGCAGGTCCAGGATCCCCGCCCCGATGCTCTGCAGGGGCAGGATTCTCGAGGCGGCGCCGAGAGCAATCGCCTCCTTGGGCATGCCGAAAACGATCGAGGTCGTCTCGTCCTGGGCGATCGTCTGGGCGCCGCGAATCTTCATCTCGAGAAGCCCGGCCGCCCCGTCCTTGCCCATGCCGGTGAGGAGGACGCCCACGCTCCGCGAGCCGAAGGTCTCGGACACGGAGCGGAAGAGCACGTCGACGCTTGGACGGTGTCGATTCACGTGCGGGCCCTGATCCACCCGGGCCACGAATCGAGCGCCGTCTCTCACCACGCTCAGGTGACGGTTGCCGGGGGCGAGGAGAACGAGACCCTGCTGGATGGGGTCGCCGTCCTCGGCCTCCTTCACCTGCATGGCGGACAGACCGTTCAGGCGCCCCGCGAAGGCCTTCGTGAACCCCTCGGGCATGTGCTGCACGACAAGCACTGCGGGGGAGTCCCGGGGCAGAGCTCCGAGGACGATGGCGAGCGCCTCCGTGCCTCCCGTCGATGCGCCGAGCGCCACCGCCCAGGTGGCCGCCACACCTTTCGGTATCTCCGCGGCCGGCGTTCGGGGAGCGCGCACGGAGGCCGATCCCCGCTTGGACAGGGCGGCCGCGCGCACGGTGTCCACGAGCAGCATCGAGGTATCACTCAGGAAGTCTCTGACCCCGAGCCGAGGCTTGGGCAGGACATCGATGGCTCCCCGGGCGAGAGCCTCGATCGCGACGGCCGCGTCTTCTCCGGCGCGGGCGGAGCAGATCACGACGGGCAGGGGGTCGGTCGCCATGAGGCGGGTGAGGAAGGTGAGGCCGTCCATGCCCGGCATCTCGATGTCGAGCACGATGACGTGGGGCCGCCGCAGAGCGATGCGGCGCTCCGCGATGAAGGGGTCGGCGGCCAGGCTCACGGAGAACTCGCCGGTGCGCTCGAGCAGTTCCTTCAGGGTCTGGCGGACCACCGCGGAGTCGTCGACGATGAGGACCTCGATCATGACTTGACGCCCGGCGGCTTGCGGTAGATCGCGGGCTTCACGGGCCGCTGCCCTTCGATGACGCCCACGAGGCTCTCGGCATGGCCCACGAAGAGAAAGCCGCCGGGCTTGAGGGCGCGCCACATGTGATCGATCACCAGACGCTTGGTCTCGCGCGGAAAGTAGATCAGCACGTTGCGGCAGAGGATGAGGTCGAAATTCGAGGCGGGCACCGCCGGCGAGAGCAGATTCATCGCCTGGAAGCTGACGAGACGCGCTGCTTGGGGCCGGAGGCGAACGCGGTCGGGCGCCGCTTCTTCGAACTGGCGCTGATAGGCCGCGGGCACGTCCTTCGCGCGCGCGATGGGGAAGGTCAGGGTTCGGGCGGCGGCGAGGGCCCGGTTCGAGATGTCGGTTGCCAGGATGCTGACTCGGTATCCTTCGGCGGCCGGGCATCGCATGTCGAGCACGGCGGCGATGCTCGCCGGCTCCTCGCCGGTCGAACAGGCGGCCGACCAGATTCTGAGTCCCCGATCGAAGCTGGCGCTCGCTTCTCTTCGCCACTGCGGGATGATGGTGTGTTCGAGATAATCGAACTGCCATCCCTCCCGGAAGAGCCGCGTCTCGTTGGTGAGGAGCCTGTCCACGAGCTCCGCGGTTTCCTGCCCCGGATTCGCCTTCAGGTGGGCAAGGTACGCGCGATAGGAGCGCAGCCCGAGCTCACGCAGCCTTCGGCCGAGCCGGGCCATGACGAGCGCGCCCTTCGCCTCCGTCAGGTGGACGCCGGTCTCCGCCTCCATCAGCCTGCGGATCTGCTCGAACTCGCGCGGACCGAGTTCGGGGGGAGCGTTCGGGTCGTCGGTCTTTGACGGCGGCTCGCGCTCCATCTGGGATTTACCGGGCCTCGAGGCCGGGCTCGGCGCCGGTTCTCACGATACCTGACCCTCGCTCGACAGGCCCCGGATCGAGACCTGCTCGTTTGAGGAAAGCACCCGATCGAGATCGAGGGCCAGCGCGAATCCCTGCTCAAGCTTGAACAGACCCTGCAGGAATTCCACGCGGATCTGTGTCCCGACCGTCGGCGGGGGCTCGAGGTCCGAGGCCTGAAGGTCGTGGATTTCGCTCACCAGGGTGGTGACGAGCCCGAGGGTCGTGAGCTCGCCCTGAAGTTCGACTTCGACGAGGACGATGCAGGTCCACTCGTCGGGCGCGCTCGGCGGTTCGGAGAACTTGACCGCGAGGTCGATCACCGGGATGACGCGGCCGCGCAGATTCATGACCCCGTTGACCCACGGCGGGGTCTGGGGAACCGGAGTGGGTGTGACGTACCGGATGATCTCCAGGACCTTGGTCAGAGGGATCAGGTATTGGCCCTTTCCGATCTGGCAGCGCAGCATGGACTGAGTGCTGGCCTTGACCGGGACGGGAGCGGGAGCGCTCAGGGACGGGCGAGTGAAGGTCATGGGCGTCTTCTTTCGATGTCGTCAGGAGGCGTGCGACGCGCGCAGCGCCATGGTGCGCTTCATGATGTCGGGAATGTCGAGGATCAGGCCGACGTAGCCGTCCCCCAAAATGGCGGCCCCGAAGATGCTGGTGGCGCTGCGCAGCGCGTGCCCGATCGACTTGACCACGACCGGCGTATCTCCGATCAGTCCATCGACCACGAGTCCGAGGCGGTGTCCCGCGTGCTCGACGACCACGATGTGGCGGTCGACGGTTCCCCGGGCGCCCAGGATCTGCTCCCCGAGCTTCAGAACCGGCACCATTCCGGAAGCGAGTTTGAGCAGCCCGGTTCCGTTCGACTGATAGGCGAGGTCCGGCGGAGTGGCGAGGCACTCCCGGACCATGTCGATGGGGATCACGTACCGGTGCTGGGCCACGCGCACGAGCAGGCCCCGCACCACCGCGAGGGTCAGGGGGAGGCGGACCCGGAAGAGCGTCCCCACGCCCATCTCGCTGTGAACTTCGATGGAACCCGCGAGGCTCTCGATGGAGGACTTCACGGAGTCGAGTCCAACCCCGCGCCCCGCGACCTCCGACAGCTCGGTGGCGGTGGTGAGACCCGCGGCGAAAACCAGCTGCGCGACCTCGCGGTCATCTCCGCCCGCGGGCATGCCGAGCTCCTCGGCGCGCTTCCGGATGGCCGAAAGATCCAGCCCGCCGCCGTCATCCTCGACGTCGATGACGACCTGGCCGGCCGCCGGGGAAGCGTTCAGGGAGATCCGTCCGATGGGGGGTTTGCCGCGCTCGCGCCTGGTCGCGGGGGCCTCGATTCCGTGGGCCACCGCGTTTCGTACGAGATGCAGCAGGGCCTCGCTGACGCGGTCGACGAGCGCGAGGTCGATTTCGACTTCCTCGCCCGAGATCTGCAGCATGACCTCTTTCCCCAGGGTCTGCGCGGCGTCGCGGGCGGTCCGGCGGTGAGACGCGAGGATGGGGCCGAGCGGCACGAGCCGCATCCGCATGGTGAGATCGGAGAGCTGGCTGAGCAGGGGGACCGCCTCTTCGAGGACGTCGCGCGCCGCGTCGGGAAGCGAAGCCGAACCGAGCAGGTTCTCGATGCGGCCCCGCGAGACGGACAGTTCGCTCGCAAGTTCGACCAGCGAATCCACGCGCGCCACCTCGATGCGAAGCGTGGGACGCGCGGCCCGGGAATCGTCCGCGGGGGCCTCGCGATCGGCGGCGCGCCGCCGGTCGGCCTCCGGGGGCAGCGGGACTCCGACGTCGCGGATCTGGTCGGTGGCTCTTCTTCCCTTCGATCGTTCACGGGTCTTCGGCCGTGCCGGCTCCTCGCGCGGAGCGGGGGAACCGAAAGCACCGAGGGTGCGCAGCTCGGCGGCTAGCGCCTGCTGAGCCGGCGACATCTGATCGCCGGGCTGAGCCGCGGGAAGTCCGGACCGGATGGCGTCGACCGCCTTCAGGAGAACTCCGATGGCCTCCTTGTCGGCGGGCTGGCGATTGCGTAGACCCGCCTTGACCGCGGCCAGCGCATCCTCGAAGGCGTGCGCGAGGTGGGCGATGGAATCGAAGCCGAAGATTCCGGCGTTCCCCTTGAGGGTGTGGGCGTCGCGCTGCAAGGCCTCGATGGGCGCCTCGCTGTCGGGATTTCGCTCGAGGTCCAGGATCGCCGACTCCATGGTGACGAGCCGCTCCTCGGACTCGGCGAGGTGGACCTGCCGGAGGCGTTCCCAGTCAAGGTCGTCGTTCATCTCGCTCCCGCTTCGCGTGTCGATGCCTTCACCGCGATGCCTGCTTCTCGTCCGGGCTTGCCGAACCGTGGCCGGCCGCGATGGTGGCGGTGGTCGACGAGGCGCCGTCGATCGTCTTGACCTCCAGAATGCCCGCGCCGGTCCGGAAACGAAGGCGACGCGCGTTGGCGCCGCCCGTGTCCTCGAACCCGATGGCGATGCGGTGGCGGCGCAGGACAGCTCGCGCCATCTCGGCGTTGCGCTCGCCCAGACTCTCGCCCTCCGCGTGGGAGAGCCGCCCCACGTTGGCGCCGCCCACGATCCGCGCCTCCATGTCTTCCGGCCGCGACCCGGAAGCGAAGAAGCACTGCACCAGGTCCTCGCACGACGTGTCGCCGTAGCGGCTGCGCTCCCGGCCGGAAGCGCCGCCCGCGGCCAGAAGGAAGTGGTTCATTCCTCCCATGCCGCGCGTTCGGTCGAACAGGCACACGGCCACGCATGGCCCGAGGATCGTGGTGACCTCGGCCGGCTCGTGGGGCACCGCCCACTGGCCTGGCAGCAGAAAGATCTGCTTCATTTCGCGTGGGGGCGGTTCAGGCGTTGCTGCGCGAGGCGTACAGGGCGGTGGCGGCGTGCGCGGTCAGGAGATCCATGAGCTCGAGATCGACATCGCCGAAGCTTCCGCCCTTCTGGGGGAGCAGGCCGAAGAGCACGATCGCGCCGGTCAGTTCGGAGCGGAGGCGGAGCGGAATGACCGCGGTGACCTCCGGCGGGACCGGGGAGCCGGGAAGGGGGTCGCGTCCGGCGACCCACGGGCCGTTGGTCCTGAAGATATCCGCCACGAAGCCATCCTCCGCGGAAAGCTCGCGCACCGGACTCGGGTGGGTGGGGAATTCGCCGATCAACTTCAGGCGGCTCCCGTCGCGTTCGAGCACCGCGAAATTCTCGCAGCCGACCAGATTCACCACGATTTCGCTGATGGCGGCCAGAACCTCGGTGCGCTCGAGTGAACCGTGGAGCTTGAAAGTCGCCACGTACAGGTTGGCGAGACTGGTGCACTGCTGCTCGACGAGCGCCGAGCGCTCGATGTCGCGCCGGTTCTGGGCCAGGGCCTCGTCGAGGACGTGCTTGAGCTTGGTGCGCTCGGCGCGCAGGGCGTCGCGCTCCTCCCGCAGGCTCGAGAGCTCCTCCGAAATCTGCGTCTGCTTCTCTTCGAGCGACGCGACCAGGGACTTCAACCGCTCGTTCTGCTCGAAGAGCTCTTCGGCGTGCTTCTGCGCGGACGCGGTGAGCTTCTGGACGAAGGCACTCTTGTTGGGAGGAGTCATCGTGCCTACTCTCCGAGAAGGGCGCGGACTTTGGCGACGAGTTCCGTCGCGTTCACCGGCTTGGTGACGTAGTCGTTGCAGCCGGCCGCGAAGCCCTGGGCCACGTACTCTTCCTCACCCCGGGTGGTGATCAGGATGACGGGGACGAGGCGCGTGGCCTCGTGCTGACGGATGGCGCGGCAGGCCTCGATGCCGTTCATGCGCGGCATCATCACGTCCATCACGACGAGATCGGGAGGAGAGGCGATGGCCTTCTCGACCGCCTCCTGGCCGTCCTTCGCCGAAACGATGTTGTACGGCTGGCGGCCCAGGAGCATGGTGTTCATCATCAGGGCCGTGGGCGAGTCATCGACGACCAGCAGAGTCTTTTTTGACATGGGATCCTTTGCAACCTTACGAATTTCTTCGGGAGTTTCGAAACGCCGCCTCGGCGCGTTCCTGCCGATAATAGATGGGTCGAGCCGGAAAATGAGTGCAACGCATGTGCCAGGGAAATCCGCCCGCTCGGGCTTAGGACTGAAGTCTCTCCGCTCACTCGAGTTAGATCCTCCCCGAAGGGCGCGGGTGCGCGACTTTCCGGAGTCCCGGAAGCGGCCGGTTTCAGGACGACCGTTCGAAAGCTAGCCGGCAACGGGTGGGGAATCCGGGCTCACCCGCAGGCGGAAGTAGGCGATGCGCTTGTCGAGGCTCTCCGCGTGCCGCATGAGCTCCTCCGCGGTGGAGGCGAGCTGCTCCGCGGCCGAGGCGTTCGACTGCGTCACCTGATCGACCTGGGCCATGGCCTTGTTCATCTGGCCGACGCCGCTCGCCTGCTCCGCAGAAGCGGCGGCTACCTCCTGCACCACATCCGCGGTTCTGCGAATGGAGGGGGCGAGCGAGGCGAGCTTCATCCCGGACTCCGCGGCGACGGTCAGGCTGGTTCCGGTGAGTTCGGATATCTGCTGGGCGGCCTTCTGGCTTCGCTCCGCGAGTCGCCGGATCTCGGTCGCCACCACCGCGAAACCCCGCCCGTGCTCGCCCGCGCGGGCCGCCTCGATCGCCGCGTTCAGGGCGAGGAGGTTCGTCTGGTAGGCGATGTCCTGGATGATCGAGATCCGCTCCGCGATCGTGCGCATCGCCGCCACCGTCTTGTCGACCGCCTGCGCGGACTCCTCGGCCTGGCTCGCTCCGAGCAGCGCCATCGCCTCCAGTTGCCGGCTGCTGTCGGCGTTCTGCGTGATGGAAGCACTCATTTGCTCGAGGCTCGCCGTGCTCTCTTCGACCGAAGCCGCCTGCTGCGCGGTGCCGTGAGAAACGGAATTCGACGAGGCCGCGAGTTGCGACGCGGCGAGGCTCAGAGAGGCAGAGGCCGAGCGAAGGTCGGTGAAGATGCCGGTCAGGCGGTCGGCCATGTCGTTCCACGCGGCGCTCAGCCGGTCGCGGTCGGATCGCGGCGGCAGACGCTCGGTCAGATTGCCGTCCGCCATCTGCCTCGCCCCTTTGGTGACGCTCGTCAGAAAGTCGAGAAGCCCCCGGCAGGCCTCGTGAAGCACGCCCACCTCGTCATTCGTCCGATGCTCGGGCAGCGTCTGCTGAAGGTCGCCCTCGGCCACGCCGCGCAACACGGTGGTCACGCGCTCGAGGGGCTCGGCGATCTGGCCCACCGAGCGCATGGCGCGGAAGTAGGAAAACAGCGCGATGAGCACAAGCATCGCCCCTGTGGCCCACTTGGTGCGGGCGAGGGCGTTGCCGCCGTCGGTGAGGCTCGCTTCCGCGCTCTGGGTGGCGGCAACCTGCATGGCGCGAAGCCGGTTGTTGATCGTGGTAAACGACTGGTCCATCTGGGCCATGGCGGTTGCGGCTTCGTTCGATGCTTTCTGAACGGCCCGGTCGTCGCGGGCTCGCAGCGCCTGTTGCCGTCTTTCCACCGCCGCGAACACCGCGTTCGTGCGGTCGATCATGGTGGGGAGCGCCGACATTGCGTCCTTGTACGAGGCCAGCAGCCCCGCATCGCCACGGAAGGCCGAAGTGGCGGCGTCGTCGGACTTCCGCACTTCGGCCAGCGCCTGGTCGAAGGCGCGCCGGGCCGGGGGCAGATCCCAGTCCTCCAGGACATCGTTTCCCGGAACGTCCAGAGCCTGCAGGGCCGACATGGTGTCCGACACCGCGCGCAGGCGGTTCAAGGACGCGATGCCCTCCTGCTGCCGGACTTCGAAGATGCTGACCGACACGAAGACGGACGCCCACATGGCAAGCACCAGACCGAAGCTGATCGCGGCGCTGAAGAGCAGGCCGGCCTTGATTGATTGCTTATCCACTCGTTGTCCTGAAGGAGCACGCCCGTGCGTGTCGCGAGAATACCTCACGCGAACGCCGGCCTCCGGGCGAGACACCCGTAGAGGCCCCTTCGGTAGAATGACGTGTGGCCGATAACAATCAGGAGCAGGACGGTCTCTGGCAGCCCGTTACCTTGGGCCTCGCGCCTTCGACGCACGTGGAATCGAAGCGAGTCGGGTTCCTGAGCCTCGGCTGCCCGAAGAACCTCGTGGACTCGGAGGTCATGCTCGGGACGCTCAAGCGCCGCGGGCACGAGATCGCGACGGACGTCGCCGCCGCGGACGTGATCGTGGTGAACACCTGCGCGTTCATCGATCGGGCGAAGAAGGAATCGATCGACACGGTGCTGGAGATGGCGAAGCTCAAGACGAGCGGGACCGACGGCCTGCACCGACGGCTCATCGTCACCGGCTGCCTGGCCGAGCGTCACGATGCCGATCTGCGCCGCGAGATTCCGGAGATCGACGCCACTCTCGGCACCGGCCAGATTCCCGAGATCGTGGCCGCGGTGGAGGGCCGCGCAACAACGGTGGACCGCACCACGAAGCGGCCGGAATGGATCTACGACGCGGAGTCGCCCCGCGTCCAGTCGACCGCGTCTCACACCGCCTTCGTGAAGATCTCCGAGGGCTGCGACTACACCTGTACTTTCTGCATCATCCCGACCTTGCGAGGACTGCACCGCTCGCGCCGCCCCGAGGACATCGAGAACGAGGTCCGGAGGCTGGCCGCAGCCGGCGTGCGCGAGATCGTCCTCGTGGCCCAGGACTCCACTCGCTACGGTCTGGATCTCGGGCAGCGCGGCGCACTCGCACCCCTGTTGCGGCGGCTCGGCGCGATCGAGGGGTTGCGCTGGATTCGCGTGATGTACGCGTATCCCTCTACCGTCACCGACGAGATCCTCGAGGCTATCGCCGAAGAGGAGCGCGTGGTCAAGTATGTCGACATGCCCCTTCAGCACGCGAGCGAAGCCGTGCTCAAACGCATGAAACGGCCCACCGGCAAGGGCCATCTGCTGGGCATGGTCGACAGGGTGCGACGCAAGGTGCCCGGCGTGGCCTTCCGCACCACTTTCATCGTGGGCTTTCCCGGGGAGACGGATGCGGACTTCAAGCAGCTCACGACTTTCGTCGAGCAGGCGGAGTTCGACCACCTCGGGGTGTTCACCTATTCGGACGAAGAAGGCACCGCGGCCTTCGATCTCGAGGGACGGGTGCCCGCGAAGGTCAAGAAGGCTCGCCAGAGGGAGCTGATGCGGATCCAGAAGCGGATCTCCCTGCGTCGAAACAAGGCGCGCGTGGGAAGCAGGATGGAGGTCCTCGTCGAAGGTCCTCATCCGGACACCGACCTGCTCCTCGCCGGCCGGCTCGCGTCGCAGGCCCCGGAGATCGACGGCTCCGTTCTCATTTCCGATCCGGGCGAGGCCCCGCCCGGCCGCGGCGAATTCGTGATGTGCGAGATCACCAGGGCTCACGCCTACGATCTCGAAGCGCGCGTGGTCTGAGCGCCCGCGCCCCATTCGAAAGAGGAAGCCCGAAATGCGCAAGACCCTGTTGATCCTGGCCGCCCTGGCCCTGGGTGGCCTTTCGTCCGGAGCGGAATCCGCCGACGCGCCCGCGCGACGGGAAGCGCTGCGGCGGTTCCAGATGGGATGCCAGATCCGCTCCGACAAGTTCAACTACGTGCTGCCCGAGGTCATGCGGGAGAACAAGGTCGACATGTGGATCGTCACCCTCCAGGAGCAGGCCTACGACCCGCTCTACGACGACCTCGGCCGCGGGTACCCCGGCTCGATGCTCGGGTACTACGTCTTCACCGACCGCGGCGGCGACCGGATCGAGCGGGCGGCCCTGGGAATCGACGGCTACATGCTCGAGCAGTGCGGGGTCTACGACATCGTCACCGGGCCCGACCTCGCCGCCTTCGTGAAGGAGCGCGATCCGAAGCGCATCGCTCTCAACTACTCCGAAGAGATCGGCGCGGCGGACGGCCTGTCGCATTCGAGCTTTCAGAGGATCTCGAAAGCCCTGGGCGAGCCGTACGTGTCGCGTTTCGTCTCCGCGGAGAAGCTCGTGTCCGACTTCCGCTCGAGGCGGGTCGCCACCGAGATAGCCGCGTTCTCGGAGGCCGGGCAGCACTCGGTCGAGCTCGCCGAACGCGCGTTGTCGAACGAGGTCATCACCCCGGGGAAGACCACCCTCGAGGACGTGGCCTGGTGGCTGCAGCAGGCGCTGCTCGAGCGCGGACTGGGGTCGTCGTTCGATATGCCTTCCGTGTACGTCACGGGGAAGAAGGGCATCGAGGGGCTCTCCAACGGACGCATCATCCAGGGCGGCGATTTCCTCGCCATCGACTGGGGCGTCTGCGTGATGAACTTCTGCACGGATGTGAAGCGTCAGGCCTATGTCCTCAAGAGCGGGGAGGTCGCGCCGCCTCCTGGGTATCTGAAGGCCTTCGATCAGGCCATGAAGGTTCGCGAAGTGATCAAGCGGACGGCGCGCCCGGTCGGCACCGCGGCGGCGATGTTGAAGACGGTCGAAGGTGCGGTCGCGGCCGCAGGCTTCCCGGTGATGAAGGTGTTCAATCAACCCTACGCGGGCGATACCACCGACGTGATGATCGGCATGCACTCGGTGGGGAACACCGGACACGGTGCGGGACCCTCGATGGCCTTCTTCAATCCGAAGCGCCTGACCTTCGAGCTCAAGCCCTCGAACATGATCTCGGTGGAGTTCTTCGCCTACACGCCCCTGCCGGAATGGGGCGGGGCGAAGCTGCGCGTGCCCATCGAGGACGACGCGATCCTCACGCCGCGGGGCATCGAGTTCCTTCACCCTCACTCCACCCGCCTTCTCGTCATCAAGTAAGCGCGATTTCCGCAATCCGCCTCGGACGGGCAAAATAGGGGACTCGCTTGACTCCAGTCACTGCTCTTTTTCAATCACTGCTCGTGGCCATGGGCCGCACGGGCATGGGATTCGCGCGCCACGTGGGCCAGATCGCGCTCCTGACCGTGGGCGTCGTCAAGGCCGTGCTTCAGGGCGGAGTCTCCCTTCGAATGGTGTTCGCCCAGGCCTACGAGCAGGGCATCGGCAGCCTGCCGCTCGTGCTCGTCACCGCGGTTCTCTCCGGGATCGTCACCTCGCAGCAGGGCGGCTACCAGTTCTCCTCGAACATCCCCCTGTACATCCTGGGCAGCGTCGTCACCTCGAGCGTGGTCCTCGAACTGGGCCCGGTCATGACGGCGTTCGTGCTCATCGGCAGGGTGGGCGCGCGCATCACCGCGGAGATCGGAACCATGGCGGTGTCCGAGCAGGTCGACGCGCTGATTTCGCTCGGTCGCGATCCCGTGCCTTTCCTGGCCGCGCCCCGCGTCATCGCGGGCATGCTCGTGACCCCGGTCCTCGTGGGTTTCGCGAACGCGGTCGGCGTCGTGACCGGTCTCGTTTCCGCGCGCGCCACCATGGGCCTTGGGCCCGAGGGCTTTCTGTATGGGGCGCGGCTGTACTGGCACTCGTGGGATCTCTTCTATTCGCTCGCCAAGGCCTTCGTCTTCGGATTCATGATTCCGATCATCTCCACCCACATGGGCCTCATCACCCACGGCGGCGCCGAGGGCGTGGGACGCAACACCACGACCTCCGTGGTGTTCATGATCATCACCGTGCTCGTGGTCGATGCCACCTTCCCCCCGCTCTTCCTCAACTAGCAGGGGCCGAATGGACATCAGCGAGCAGATCACCATCGAGTACGAGAACGTCCACAAGCGCTTCGACACGCCTGTGCTGTCCGGTGTCGGCCTCACCGTGCGTCGGGGTGAGACCATCTCGATCCTGGGCACGTCGGGAACGGGCAAGAGCGTTCTGCTCAAGACCACCATCGGTCTGATCACTCCCGATCGCGGCGACGTGCGCATCGACGGAGTCAGCGTCTACCACTCGAACCCGGCGGAATTGCGCGGGATCCGTCAGGCCGTGCGCTACGTGTTTCAGTACGCGGCCCTCTTTGATTCCCTCAACATCTACGACAACGTGGCCATGGGACTCGAGCCCGAGACCCTGCGCACTCTGGACAAGAAGGTGATCCTCGATCGAATCGCGAACTCGCTCGAGAACGTGAATCTCGACCCCAGCAAGGTTCTTTCGAAGCTCCCGGCCGAGCTTTCAGGCGGCATGCGCAAGCGCGTGGGCCTGGCCCGCGCGATCGTCGGGGAGCCGCGCATCATCCTCTACGACGAACCCGTCACCGGCCTCGATCCCGTGAACGCGGCGACCGTCAACCGGCTCATCACCTCCATCGCGGAGCGCACCAAGGTCACGTCCATCGTGGTCACCCACGATGTGCCCGGAGCGCTCGAGATGTCCCACCGCGTGGCTCTGCTCGACAACGGGAAGCTCCGCTTCGTTGGGACGCCGGAGGAGTTCAAGGGAAGCGACGACCCCCTTGTGATGGCTTTCGCCGACCGCCAGGCGGCCGCTCGCGCTGCGCTCAAGCTCATTGAGCACGAGACTGAAGACAACGAATCCGGAACACCGCATGCGGTGTCGATTGGAGTATGAGACATGAGTGACAAAGCCGCCGTTCTGGCGCCCCCCGCGCGCGGGAAGAATCAGGAGTTGTGGGTCGGTCTGTTCGTCATCGTGGGCACCCTCGTCACTTTCTACCTGCTCCTGACCCTCACCGACGCGGCTTTGTTTCGAGGCCGCTACATCGTCTCCAGCCTGGTGAAGGACGCGAGCGGCGTGCGCAAGGGGGACCCGGTCCTGATGAAGGGCGTGACCATCGGCCGCGTTCAGAAGTTCGTCATGCGCGGCAACCAGGTCGAGGTGTACCTCGAGCTGGAAGGGGAGTATCACAAGATCCCCACCGATTCGCGCGTGGAAATCGTAAGCGCGAGCATGCTCGGCGGGATGCAGGCCCGGGTCATCGAAGGCTCGGGGACGGACTACGCCGTGAATGGCAGCATGCTCACCGGCGCGGTACCGCCCACCCTTCAGGAACAGGCGGACTCGATCGCCAACGAGGGCAAGAAGACCATGGCCCGGGTCCAGGAGCTGCTCTCGGAAAAGATGGTGAGCGACACCCACTCGAGCATGTCGGAACTCGACACTCTCCTGAAGCGTCTGTCCTCGATCGCGAACGAGCAGCAGAAGGAATTGAGGGCCCTGACGACCTCCATGCGTGAGGCCTCGCAGAACATGGCGAAGGCGACCTCGCGTGAAGAGATCGATCGCGCCATGAAGCGCCTCGACACCCTGAGCGCATCGGCCGAGCGGGCCTCCGCCACCATCGAGTCCTCGACCAAGGCCCTCGACGCGGTCCTTGGCCGCATCCAGCGCGGCGAGGGCACGCTCGGCAAGATGTCCGTCGACGACACGCTCTACAAGAACCTCAACAAGACGCTAGAGAGCATGGACGCCACCGCGCTGGAGGCGAAGAACCTCCTGGCCGACCTGAAGGCCAACCCGAAGAAGTATCTGAAGGTCAGCGTCTTCTAGAAGCGGAAGCCGAGAGTGATGAAGGCGGCGGCCTCGTGCCGGCGCACGGGGTCCTCGAGGAAATAGACAACCTTCGCTGCGAGCGCTGGGTCGCTCACGGAGTGGAACGCCCCCGATTTCGACCAGGCCGCGATCGCACCGATGTCCTGTTTGCGGTTCTCCGGAGCCTGCCTGACCGTGGTCAGGTCGTAGACCGGGCCGATCAGGAACTTCCGGCCGTTTCCGCGATCGAACTCGCGCAGCGCGAGCACCTCGAGGGTGAGAACGGTCGAGCCCTTCGCCCTGACCAGGGTGTCGAGAATGGGTTCGTAGAAATAGGGCTCGCCCGCTTTCGCGGCCTTGTAGCGGGAGACCTCAGCCCGTGCCCGCGCCACCACCGAGCCGGCTCTGGCCTTGAGGGTGGGGGAGAAGAAGGCCCGCCCCGCAAACCCTGCGGCAGCCTGGCCCTGCCTCTCCCGGATGACGTCGTCATCGAAGTTGGCGGACGCTTTTTCGAACGGGAGAAAGGCCTTGAATGTTCCGAAGTAGTAGATGGGTTCCACCCCGACCCGGAGGTCGACCACGGAGAGGGGCGAGTATTCGAACCAGGCCCCGACTCGGGCGAAAGCCGGGGTGAACCGGTTCATGAGGCCCGTTGCCAGATGGGCGTCCTTGTGAAGGAGATCGTCGCTCTGGTTGATCGGCTTCGTCCACGAAACGTCGAGGGAGTCCATGACTCCGAGGGGATTCAGGACGAAGAAGAAGGTGTTGTCGACGCGGCGTTCCCATAGACGCGGGGCCCGCGCGGTCGCGGCAACGGGGGCGGCGTCCTGCGCCGTCGAGAAGTTCGCGGAGATCAGCAGGGCGGCAAGAAGGGCAGGCGGTTTCCTCACGACCGCCGACCTTATCTCACGTCGCGGACTCCATGTCGTGAGCACAAGGAGCGCCCCCAAGCCGTGGAGCGGCGGGCTAAGATCCGGGCGGACCCACGTTCCCGGAGAAAATCGACCCATGAACCTGATCGCGCCCGCCCTCGCCGCTTCCTTCGCCGCCTTCGCCGGATTCGACCAGGCGCCGGCCGCGGCCCCGTCGCCCAGGGTGGTGCCGGGAGCGAGCGCCACCGCCGGCTCGCCGGACCCGAATGCCCCTCGCATCATCGACGGGGTCGATACGGTCTTCATGGAAGAGATGACCTGGATGGAGATCCGCGACGCGATGAAGGCGGGGAAGGACACCGTCATCGTGGCTTCCGGTGGTCTCGAACAGAACGGGCCGTACCTCGTTTCCGCGAAGCACAACATCGTCCTTCGCGCGACCACCGAGGCTCTCGCCCGGAAGCTCGGAAACGCGCTCGTCTCCTCCATCATCCAGTTCGTGCCGGAGGGCGAGATTGATCCGCCGACCGGGCACATGAAGTACCCGGGCACGATCAGCCTGAGCGCCGCGACATTCGAGGCGCTCCTCACCGATGTCGTCTCGTCCCTCAAGACGAACGGCTTCAAGACGATCGTCCTCATCGGCGACTCCGGCGGGAACCAGGCGGGGATGAAGAAGGTGGCGGAGGCGCTCTCGGCGAAATGGGCGGCCGCAGGGGCTCCGAACCGCGCCTACTTCATACCCGAGTACTACCAGTACGCCGCGCTTCAGGACTGGATCGAGACGGGACTGGGCATCAAGCAGGTGGATGAAGGACTCCACGACGACTACGCCATCAGTTCCATGATGGCCCTCGTGGATCCGAACTCGATTCGCTTGAAGCAGCGGGCGGCGAAAGGGAAGGACACGATCAACGGCGTGAAGCTGTCACCCCTTTCCACCACCCAGGCGAACGCGCGGAAGATCGTCGAGCATCGGGTGGACGCCACGATCGAGGCCCTCAAGAAGGCTATGGCGGCTCAGAGGTAGGGACGAGAATGACCGGGCGCCGCGAGTTTCTGAAGCTGGGCATGGCCGCAGCGGTGCAGCCGCCCACAACCGGGGCGGTTCCCGGCGCTCCGCGTCGAAGCGCCGTTCCTCCCGCTCGCTTTCCATTCGAGGAAGCGACGATCGAAAGCCTGAACGCCCGCATGACGAAAGGGGATCTCACCTCGTCGGCGCTCACCCGCGCCTATCTCGACCGGATCGCCGCCGTGGACCGCGGTCCCTCCGGCCTGCGAAGCATCATCGAGACGAATCCGGACGCCTTGAAAATCGCGGCCTCGCTCGATGCGGAGAGACGGGCGGGCCGGGTCCGGGGGCCCCTTCACGGTCTGCCGATTCTGGTCAAGGACAACATTGAGACCGGCGACCAGATGGCGACGAGCGCCGGGTCCCTGGCCCTCGCCAAGCATCGTGCGCGCAAGGACGCCTTCCTGGTGGAGCGCTTGCGCCTCGCGGGCGCCGTGGTCCTCGGCAAAGCAAACCTCTCCGAGTGGGCGAACTTCCGTTCCACGAAGAGCAGCAGCGGGTGGAGCGGCCGGGGCGGACAGTGTCGGAATCCGTACGCTCTCGACCGAAACCCCTGCGGCTCCAGCTCAGGGTCGGGTGCTGCGGCCTCGGCGAACCTGTGCGTAGCCGCGATAGGGAGCGAGACGGACGGCTCCATCGTCTGCCCCTCCTCGGGGAACGGCATCGTCGGGATCAAGCCGACCCTCGGCCTGGTGAGTCGGTCGGGCATCATTCCCATCGCGCATTCGCAGGACACGGCCGGCCCCATGGCCCGGACGGTGGCGGATGCCGCCGCGCTTCTCACCGCGATCACGGGCGTCGATCCGCGCGACAACGCCACCATCCCCAGTTCGGGTCGCGGCGCCTCCGACTACACCTCGTTTCTCGACCGAGGCGGACTGAAGGGGGCCCGCATCGGGATAGGCCGGAAGTTCTTCGGCAGGGACGCCCGGGTCGACCGCATCATGGAAGAGGCCATCCGGGCCATGAGGGACGCGGGCGCCTCCATGGTCGACGACTGCGAGCTGTCTCCGGGGCAGGAGTACGGTGACAGTGAATTCGAGGTGCTCTTGTACGAGTTCAAGGCCGACCTCGACGCCTATCTCGCAACCGTCGATCCTTCGGTGGGCATCCGGAGCCTCGAGGATGCAATCCGCTTCAACGACGAAAACCGGGCGCGGTCCATGCCCTTCTTCGGTCAGGAGATCTTTCTTCAGGCGGTGAAGAAGGGCGGCCTCGATTCCAAGGAATACAAGGATGCCCTCGCCCGGAACCTCAAGGCGTCCCGCGAGGACGGCATCGACAAAGCGCTCGCCAAGGACCGGCTCGATGCCATCCTGGCGCCTACAGGCGGCCCGGCGTGGCTCATCGATCTCGTGAACGGGGATTCGTTCAGCGGCGTGTCCAGTTCGCAGCCTCCCGCGGTCGCCGGATACCCCGCGATCACCGTACCGGCCGGGTTCATCTCGGGACTTCCGGTCGGGATGACCCTGATGGGCGCCCCATGGTCGGAGGGCGCGCTGATCAAGTATGCGTACGCGTTCGAGCAGGCCACTCGTCATCGGCGCCCGCCCTCGCTCGCACCGACGGTCAGCCTCCCGGAAGCCTCCGCTTGACGTCGCGAGCGATGCCCGCCCTCGCGCTCTGCGCGGGGCTGGGGCTTCTGACGGCTCCCGCCGCATCTGTGAACCCGGCCCCCCGTCAGGCTCCGGAGGCTCGACCCGTCCGGCAACTCGCGGTCACCTTCGACGACCTGCCCGCGGTCAGCGTCGTGAAGGGCGACACCGTGTCACTCGGGGTCTTCACCGATCGCCTGCTGGAGAACTTCACCACCCACGCGGTGCCCGTGACGGGCTTCGTGAACGAGGGAAAGCTCACGGTCGCTGGCGAAGGACTGGAGGGCCAGGCGGCGCGAGTCGCGCTGCTTGGGAAGTGGCTCGCGAAGGGATTCGAGCTGGGCAATCACACCTATTCGCACCGGAGCCTCAATGAGCTTCCCATCGAGGAGTTCGAGGCCGACGTGGTTCGCGGAGAACCGGTGACCGCCGCCCTGATGGGGACGCAAGGCCGCCGGCTGCGCTATTTCCGCCATCCCTTCCTGCACGTCGGGCTCGATCTCGCCAAGCGTCGGGCCTTCGAGGCCTGGCTCAGCGCGCGGGGCTACACGGTGGCGCCGGTCACGATCGACAACGACGACTACATCTTCGCCGCGGTCTACGCGGCCGCGCTCAAGGAGGGCGCGCCGGAGACCGCCCACAAGGTCGCAGACGCCTACCTCGTCTACATGAGCGCGGTTTTCGACTTCCACGAGGCCCTGGCTCAATCGTTGTTCGGGCGTCCGGTCCGGCACGTGCTGCTTCTCCATGCGAACGAGCTCAACGCCGATTACGCCGGCCGGCTCTTCGAGCGGCTGCGACAGAGGAACTACGAGTTCGTGAGCCTGGAAAAGGCCCTCGAAGACCCCGCCTATGCCTCCGCCGATGCCTACGTGGGCAGGTGGGGGATATCGTGGATGCATCACTGGGAGCAGGCGATGGGCCGGCCGCGGACCGGCGCACCGGACCCTCCGGCCTTTGTGACGGAAGCCTATGAGAAGGGACGGAAATGAGCCTCTCGCACTACCTGTCTTTCACCCGTCACGAGTGGGCTCCCTTGCGGGGCAAGACGCCGCTCACTCTCAACGAGAGCGACCTCCAGGACCTGCGCGGCCTCAACGAGCGCCTCGACCTCGACGAGGTCCGTGACATCTACCTGCCCCTCTCCCGTCTGCTGAATCTCTACGTGGCGGCTTCGCAGCAGCTCGGGCTCGTGACCGACACGTTCCTCGGCAACACCGCGGCCCATGTTCCCTTCATCATCGGCATCGCGGGCAGCGTGGCGGTGGGGAAGAGCACCACCGCGCGCGTGCTCCGCGCGCTGCTGGCGCGATGGCCGAACCACCCCAAGGTCGATCTCGTCACCACCGACGGCTTCATCTTCCCGAACCGGGTCCTGATCGAACGCGGCATCATGAGCCGGAAGGGGTTCCCGGAGAGCTACGACGTCAAGCGGCTGATCGAGTTCATGGTGGCGGTGAAGTCGGGCGAGCCGGAGGTGGACGCTCCCACGTACTCCCATGTCGCCTACGACATCGTTCCCGGCCAGTTCCAGAGCGTGCGCGCGCCGAACATCCTGGTGGTGGAAGGGCTCAACGTCCTGCAGACCGGAGCCCAGGTGGCGGGGAAGCCCGCGCGATCGTTCGTGTCCGACTTCTTCGACTTCTCGATCTACATCGATGCCGACGAAGCCGACATCGAGCGCTGGTACGTGGAGCGCTTCCTGTCCCTGCGGGGAAGCGTGTTCAGCAATCCGGCCTCGTACTTCCACAAGTACGCTTCCCTCTCCGACGCGGACGCGGTGGCGGAGGCCCGCCGGATCTGGCGCGAGATCAACGGGCTCAACCTTCACGAAAACGTGCTGCCCACGAGAGAGCGGGCGCAGCTGATTCTCGAGAAGGCCACGGACCACCGCATTTCGAGCGTCCAGCTGAGGAAGATCTAGCGTCCCGCCTCGCGCTCTCGCGAGACCGGACCCTGGCTACTCTCCGCTGAAGTTCGGCTTGCGCTTCTCGAGGAAGGCGGAGGCCCCCTCCAGCTTGTCCTTTGATTCGAAGGCGACCGCCTGGCTCATGGACTCAAAGACCAGTCCCGACTGCAGGGGCATGTTGGCGGAAGCGTTCAGAGCCTGCTTGGCGAGCCGGATGGCGAGTGGCCCGAGAGCAGTCACCCGGCCCGCCATGGCACGAGCGGCGGCCAGCAGTTCGGCCGCGGGCACCACCTCGCTCACCAGTCCGAACTCGAGCGCCTTCCGCGCGTCCCACTTCGCTCCGGTCAGGATCATCTCCTTGGCCCGGCCCAGGCCCACGACGCGGGGAAGGCGCTGGGTGCCGCCCGCGGCGGGGATGATGCCAAGCGTGGGCTCGGGCAGGCCGAAGACCGCGTTCTCCGAGGCGATTCTCAGGTCGCAGGAGAGGGCCAGTTCGCATCCTCCGCCCATGGCGAAGCCGTTGACCGCAGCGATCGCCACCGCGTCGTGATTCTCGATGGCGGACATCAGCCTCGTGTTGATGCCGGCGAGGGCGTCATTCCGCCGCCGCGCCTTGATGGCGTTGATGTCGGCCCCGGCGACGAACGACTTCTCGCCGGCCCCGGTGACGATGAACACCGTGCATCGCGCGCGGGCGATGTCGGCAAGAGCCTCGCGGAGTTCCTCGACGGTGGCGAGGTCGAGGGCGTTCCGTTTCTCCGGCCGATTGACCGTGATCACGGCGACCGGCCCATCGATGGCCAGAAGGACGTTGGGTTCGGACATGGACATCGCTCCTTGGAAGCGTCCCGCGGACGCTTTTGAAAAAGGACGGTGAGTTTAGACTCACGTCATGAAGTCCGCCCGGCCCCGTCTGAGGAGGATCGTCCCCGTACTGATCGTCCTTTCGGTCGTCCTGTTCGGCCGAGTCCGGGGAGCAGAGACGCGGGGTGCTACGCCGGTAACGGCCCCCGGCCCCACGGCCGCGCCGTCCCCCGCCGAGCGCGGCCTCGATCTCGGACGCGTCGAGACCCGGGAGCATCGAGCCCAGATCGAGCGGGTCGTTGAAGCGATGGACCGGACGGGTTCGCCGCCGCCCGGCGTCGCTCAGGGGGGGCGCCGCGGGGCGCGGAAGGGCGTCTTCCTCAACGCCGAGGGACGTCTGCCCCGGAAGCCCAGGGGATACTGGATCGAATCCGATGTCTGGCCCCGAAACGGGCCCCGGGATGCGGAGCGCCTGATTTTCGGTCGCGAGGGCGAGGTTTACTGGACCCGCGACCACTACGAGACGTTTGTGCGATTGAGGTGAGAGTGTGATCGATCTGGGGAAGTTGCTGCCTGGCCTTCGGGGAAGGTCCATCCACGTCGTGGAAACGGCGAAGGCCGCGGAGGTCGTGCAGAAGCTGAAAGGCGCCGGCTTCTCTCTTCACATGATCGCGGGCGACCGCGCGAAGGACAAGATCACCTTCCTCGCGGCGGCCGCGGATGCCTTCGATTTCCCCGCAAAGTTTGGTAAGAACTGGGATGCCTTCATCGACTCGTTTGCGGACTTTCTCGAGCGGGTGCCCATGCCCGCGGCCGTGGTCTGGACGCGGGCCGATGTTCTCGTACAGAACGACCTTCAGAGCTTCATCGAGGCCGTCACCACCTTCGACTCAGCCGCGGTGGAGCGGGAACTCTCCGCGGAGGACGATGAGAAGGTCCAGGTGGAGTTCTTCGTCCTCATGGGAGAGCCCAGGAAGGGCTGAGTCCTACCGGGGTTGCTGTCCCAGCAGCTCGGGCAGCGCCCGGACGAACTGCCCGCGGGAGAAAATCCGATCGAACAGGCCGACGCCGGCCGCTTGAATGCGATCTTCGTTGACATGCGAAACGAACCCGTAGATCGAGGCTTGGACCTTAGGATCCGCCGATCGGATCGCGCGGGCGAGGGTGATGGCGTCGAGGCGCGGGTCGTCGAGGTCGAGAAACACCACGGGGCCTTCGCTCTCCCGGCACGCGGCGACGAGCTTCTCCGCGGTCTTGAGCGACCGGAGAGGCACGGAGAGAGCCTTCGTGGCCTCCATGATCTTCGAGAGGAAGAGGAGGTCGTTCATGCACGCGAGGGCGGTGAGCATGGTCGATTATCGCCCGTATTGACAGTCGGCGGAGACACGATAATAATTCTCACTTATGCGAAGCAGCCGTCAGCGCGACGTCGTGCTCGAGACGGTTCGCTCGACCTTCGAACACCCGACCGCCGAGTGGATCTTCAGGAGGGCCCGCAAGCGCCTCCCGAGGGTTGGGCTTGGCACCATCTACCGCAATCTGAAGTCCCTCGTGGACGAGGGTCTGATCCGCGAAGTGAGAAGCGCGGATGAGGCCGTCCGCTATGACGGGAACATCGGCGAGCACTATCACATCCGCTGCATCTCCTGCGGGCGGGTCAGCGACCTTCCGGTCTCGGTGGACCGGGCCATCGAACAGCGCGCCCACCATGCCACCAACTACGCCATCGTGGGGCACGAGGTCGAGGTTCATGGCGTATGCCCCGGCTGCCAGCGAGCGTCTCTTTCGGACCGAGAATCGTTCTCACGAGCTTCCTGAGTCCACAAACCCACAACCGCACATCAACCTAAGGAAACCCATCATGGATCTCAAAGACTCCAAGACCCACCAGAACCTCAAGGACGCCTTCGCGGGCGAGAGCCAGGCGAACCGCCGCTACCTCTACTTCGCGCGCGTGGCCGACATCGAGGGCTACCCCGAGGTCGGAGGTCTCTTCCGCGACACCTCCGAAGCCGAGACCGGGCACGCGTTCGGGCATCTCGACTTTCTGAAGAAGGTGGGGGACCCCGCGACCCATCTCCCGATCGGCGGCACCAAGGAGAACCTCAAGGCCTCGGCCGAAGGCGAGACCTACGAGTACACCCAGATGTACCCCGGCATGGCGAAGACGGCGCGCGAAGAAGGCTTCGCGGAGATCGCCGAGTGGTTCGAAACCCTCGCCAAGGCCGAGCGCTCCCACGCCGGCCGGTTCAACAAGGCCATCGAGGCCCTCAAGGAGCTGTAGGCGCCGCACCGGCCTGGGCCCATCGCGGCCGGTGGACTGAAACAGTCAGGGCGTTGTACGGGCGGTCTGTCCGTTCGTACAACGCCGGCTTTGCCGGCAGAGGAGCGAGACATGACCTTCGACTTCGACGACCCGAAGTATTACGACGTGAAGGCGGTCGAGAAGGAACTCGAGCGCGTCACCGAGCTGTGCGACGGCTGCCGGCGCTGCTACCGGCTCTGCACTCCGTTCGATTTCATGCTCGACGACTGCGTCGATAAGAACGACGGCGACATCTCGAAGATCACTTCGGCCGACTATCGGAAGATGGTCGACCTCTGCTGGCAGTGCAAGCTCTGTTTCAACCATTGCCCCTACACCCCGCCCCACAAGTGGAACATCGATTTTCCGCGGCTCATGTTGCGGGCGAAGGCGGCGCGGGCGAAGCACGAGGGAATCACCCTGCAGGATCGAGCGCTCGGCGACGTCGATCTCGTCGGCGCCATCGGAAGCGCCACCGCGCCCTTTTCCAACTGGGCGAATTCCTTTCCGCCCCATCGCGCGGTCATGGAGAAGGTCCTCGGCATCGAGAAGTCGCGCCGGCTGCCCACCTTCCATCGCCGGACCTTCGCGAGCTGGATGACCGCGCGCGGAACCAGGCCCGCGAATCCGAAGACCAGCGTCACCCTCTTCTATTCCTGCTCGGTCAACTACAACGAGCCGCAGGTCGGCCGCGACGTGGTTTCGGTGCTCGAGAAGAACGACTGCGCGGTGAAGTGCCCCGAGCAGGTCTGCTGCGGCATGCCGTTCCTCGATGGGGGAGACATCGAGGGCGCTCGCAAGAACGCTCGGAAGAACATCGAGTCCCTCAAGTCGGCCGCGGCGCGGGGCGAGAAGATCGTCGTGCCGCAGCCCACCTGCTCGTACGTCCTGAAGCATGAGTATCCGCTGCTCGTGCCAGGCGACGAAGCAAAGAGCGTCGCCGCCGCCACCATGGACCTCTTCGAGTACCTGGCCTCGCGCAAGACCGAGGGGACTCTCAACACCGACTTCGCGGGTAAGGCGCCGGGTCGTGTTTCCTACCAGATGCCCTGCCACCTCCGCGCGCAGAACATGGGCTTCAAGACGAGGGACGTTCTGCAGACCGTGCCCGGAACCGCGGTGAGCGTGATCGAAAAGTGCACGGCCATGGACGGAACCTGGGGAATGAAGAAGGAGTACTTCCCGATCTCCATGCAGTTCGCGAAGAAGGCCGCGGCGGAGATGGAGGCGGCGAAGCCGGATGTGTTCTCCACCGATTGCTCGCTGTCGGCCTTGCAGATCGAGGAGGCGAGCGGAAAGAAGCCCGTTCATCCCATCGCTCTCCTGCGCGAGGCCTACGGCATTCCCGAAGAACACTGAAGAAGAGAAGGACCCATGCGGAAGATCGAGCTCAAGGACATCCGGAACATCGCCGAATACGAGAAGGTGAGGGAGGCGATGCGCGCGGAGATCATCGCGCTCAAGAAGAACCGGCGGCTCGAAGTGGGCCCCAACCTGAGCCTCGTCTTCGAGAATCGCCAGACCGTCCTCTTTCAGGTTCACGAGATGGTGCGCACGGAGCGCCTGGTCGACGACCGGAAGATCCAGGACGAGATCGACGCCTATCAGAACCTGATTCCAGGACCAGGGGAACTCTCGGCCACGCTCTTCATCGAAATCCCCGGCATCGCCGAGATGCCACACGACAAGGCCATCGAAGCGGTAAACCACTTCCAGGGTTTCGACGCCGGCGGCATCGTGCTCGTGGCCGGACCCGGCCGGGCCGCCGCCGTATTCGAAGCCGGCTTCAGCAGTGACGAGAAGATGGCGGCGGTGCAGTACCTGAAGTTCCCGATCGATGCCTCCATGCGGGAGGCGCTTGGGAATCCGGGTTCCGAGGTGCGCCTGCACGCGGACAACGGGCGCTATCGTGCGGAAGTGCCGGTTGGGGAAGGGACCCGTCAGGAACTGTTGCGGGACCTCTCGGAGACCATGTGAGCGGGGCCACATGGGCCGGCCCGGGTCTTTGACCCAAGGCTCCAAAGTGACGCTAGAATCGCAAAGACGTGGAGTGTCGCGTCTGGAGAGGGAGGCAGTGCAATGAAGCATAGATTCGCAGTCGCGGCGTTCCTCGCGGCCGGGTTGTTCTCCGCGCAGCTGCTGCTGGGGGCGACCCAGGGCGGCGTCAAGGGGCGCGTGCTCGTGAACCTCGAGGGAATCGAAGGGATTCCGTTGACCCTGGTCAACGTGGCCACCGGCCAGTCGTTTTCGGTGCGGACCGCCAAGGACGGGACGTACTCCCTCTCGCTCCCCAACGGGTCGTATGTGGTTTCCAGCCCGGGCGTGCGCGGCCTCTCCATCGGAAAGGCCCCGCTGCTCATCCAGGTGTCGGCGGGTCGATTCGCGTCCGCGAACGTCGAAATGGCGCGGGCCATGGTCCAGGGTGCGGGCGGGGGAGGGACATCGATCTTCCACAATCCGATCGGGTGCGTGGCCTCGAACGAGTTCCCGGTGTTCGATCTTGCCTTCCAGCCCGCCGGCTCGGTGGTGAGCGCCCGGCTCTACTTCAAGTCGAATCTGAGCGACGAGTGGTTCTACACCGAGTTCCAGACGCTCTCCGGCAACTTCCCGAAGTACAAGTGGACGATGACGCCCGATCCCGCGAATCCGAGCGCGACCACTCAGGGCGACGACATCCGCCGGCGCTGGGTTGACTTCAACGATCCCGTTCCCATCGACCCGGGCGTGCCTCCGACGCACCGGGCCTTTCTTCCCAAGATCCAGCCGGGTTCCGGCATCACGGAGGTCACGTACTACATCCAGATCACCCTGACGGACTTCACCGAGTCGCGCACTCGCGAGGTCCTCACTCGCGTACTCGCGAAGGGTCAGGCGTGTAAGGGCGGCGCCTTCGCGGCCCCCGCGGGCGCTCCCACCCAGGGCCTCGCGGTCCTGACGAGCGGCGGCCTCGCGGGCGCTCCTGCCGGCTTCGGATCGATCGGCCTGAGCCTCGCCACTGAACTGGCGGTCACGGGCGCCGGGCTCGCACCGCTTGTGATCGCGGAAGGGGCGGCTGCCGGGGAAGACCCCTCGCCGACCCCGACGGCCGCGCCCACTCCCACGGCCGGGCCAACCCCCAGCCCGACTCCCACGATCGCGCCCACGCCCACGCCTACTCCGACCCCGACGCCGTCTCAGCCCCGGCCCACGCCGACGCCCACGCCAACTCCCGTTCCGCCGGACCCCACGCCGACTCCATCGCCCAGCCCGACCGTGACTCCGAGGCCCAGTCCGTCGCCGAGCCCCAGCCCCTCCCCGAGCCCGAGCTTCTGTCAGGTTCAGGTCTCCGTCAATCCTCCCGGCGGGGCTTTTCACCCGTGTCAGGCCGATGTGACCACTACTTCGGGCACCACCACCGTCACCGGGTTTGCGACCTTCAATCCGCCCTGCGGGAGTAGCGTCAAGATCAAGGGCGTCGTCGTCGATCCCGCGTCGTTTATCGGCGGCGATCCGAATCTGACGTGGAGCGGCGCCTGTTCCGGGGACGCGCTGTCCACGCCTTGCAGCCTCGGGGCGCCGCTGCCGACCTTCTCGTCCGTGACGCTCGAGTGCGGCTGTACCCCTTATGCGGCTGCCAACGGCCTGACCATCAACTGCAGTCCGCTGGCGGTTCGGCGCAAGAAGTAACCGAAGGGCCGGCTCATGCGGCGGGCCCTCCCGGCTTCTGGCGAGGCGGGAGGGCGATGACGCAGACGAGCAGCAGGCCAGCCCAGGTCGCGTTGGCGGGGATCCGCAGCCCGCACTCGACCACCGCATGCACCATGACGGCCGAGAGTCCGGCGAGGGCCGGGCGGATTTCCGGGGTTCGCACGATCACCGGAGTGAGCCGCCATGCGGTGCGGAGCCAGTAGAGGCCCATCAGAATCCCGACCAGGCCCGCTTCCAGGACCCACTGGAGGTACTCATTGTGCGCGTGCGGCCAGTACTCGTAGCGGACGACGCGCTGGTAGGGCCAGTAGGCCGGGGCGAACGCGCCAATGCCGGCGCCGAAAACCGGGAAGAACTCAAGCAGCCGGGCAGCGTCCCGCCAGACCATGAGACGGCTCGTTTCGAAGTCCACATCCGACATCCGCGCCACCGCGGAGGGAACGCCGGTGCCGAAGAGCACGACGAGGAGAATCAGCATCGCGCCCAGCGCCAGGCGTGGCCGGGCCAGGAACGGAGATGAGAGCCCCACGGCCGCGCCCACACCGATGGCGGCGAGTCCCCCCCGCGATCCCGAGGCGGCACTGGCCGCGAACATGAGAATCAGGGACGCCACTAGAGCGAGAGTCGAGGCGAAGCCCTCGGTGTTGAGCATGAATCGGAGGCCCCTCGCCGGGTCGCGAGGGATGCGCGCGGCAAGGAGTCCGGCCGCCACCGACGCCGCGATCGCGATCAGGTTCGAGTAGTGATCCCGGTTGTAGTACGGGCCGAAGATCCCTCGCTCGTGGGAGCCGGCGCCCGGAACCGGGAAGACGCCGTAGAGCCAGTGGGGATGGGCGGATGCCGCCTGCACCAGTCCCTCCAGCGCCAGCAGCCCTCCCACCGCCGTCATGCCCGCGAACAGAGCGTTCATGATCTTCGACCGCGTTGCGCCCGAGACACCGAAAAGGACGATGGTGAGGGCGTGCAATCCCGAGAAGAAAAGCCAGGCCTGGCGCGTTCCCGTGGGGCTTGCCGTCAGGGGCGCCCAGGTCTCCACGACCATGGGAGGCACATAGTTGGCGGCGTACGAGCCCGGCGAGATGGCGCGCAGGACGGCGGGGGGCAAGGGTATGAGTTGAACGGCCAGCAGCAGGTGTACCCCAAGGAAGGCTGGCGTGACGGACGAAAGCGATTCGACGCTCACGCGCCCGGTGTCACGGCGAATCGGGGCGCTCCACCAGATCGCCAGCCCTATCCAGAGCCAGGCCAGCGGCACCCAGGCCGTTGTCCCTACCGCGCCAAAGGCAAACGGGGCCAGAAGTGCGCTGAGGAGCGCCAGTCCGGCCGGGCCACGGAAGGGCGACGGAGCGGCGGTCATCTCGGCGAAGGACCACCGGGGCGGGCCGCGCCGGTCACCACGACCTTGAGCAGTGCGCCATCCTTGCCGAAGGTCATGTGGAGGTTCGACGTCCCATCCTCATCGGTGTCGAAGTCCTCGCTGCTCAGATAGCCCAAACGGAAGTCCTGGATTCGGTCAGGCTTGCCGTTCCCGTCGCTGTCGATGCGGACCGCCGTCAGTTTTCCGTGTTCGTAAATCTGGACGCGTTCGAAACGGCCGTCCTGATCCATGTCAGCTTCGACCCGGATCAGGACTCCCGCGCGGTCGTAGGTTGCGACCCGATCGGGGCGATCCCCGCTCGACGCGGTCGCGGAGCGCAGTCGCTGGCCCTCTGAGCCGAAGGTCTCCCAACGGTCCACCCTCCCGTCGAAGTCGGTGTCCGTCTCCTCGGTTCGCGCCCCGCCGAAGCCCTCGTAAGTGATGATTCGGTCCGAGATGCCGTCCTGGTTTCGATCCAGGACGTCCCGGATCATGGTGTGCGTCTTCATGTCGTAGGAGATCTGTTCGAAGGGAAGCGTGACCAGGCGAACCTCACGGCCGGTGGGATCGAGTTCGACGCGCCACAGTGGAAGATCGGCGAGCGACGAGCGCCGGCAAGCCCCGGCAGCCAGGGGAGCGAGGAGAAGCAACAGGCAGGCACGCGAGACTGCGCGATCCGTGACCATCCCGGGAATCTTATGCGTGCCGGGCGGGTTCGGAATGGGCGGCTTTCGGTCGCGGGCAAAGGTGGGGCTAGACTGTCGATCCGAGTCGAAGTCGACTCAACCACGAAAGTTGGAGGCGTCTATGGCTGATCAAGATAATTCGTCCACCTCGGGTGTGCTGCTGTCTTTCATCGTCGGCGGACTCGCGGGCGCGGCGCTCGCAATCCTGTTCGCTCCCCGCGCGGGCAAGGAGACGAGGGAGATGATCGCTGACCGGGTCAAGGACGGACTGGCCCGCGGGCGGGACCTCAAAGACGAAGTGGTGAGCCGGTCTCAGCACCTGCGCGACGAGGCGGTCGACTTTCTCGAAGAGCGGAAGGAGCGCCTGGGATCGGCGATCGAGGCAGGGCAGCAGGCCTATCGCGAGGCGCGTGACCGCACCTGATTCCCGCAACCCTGGTTCCAAGTCGTCCGAAACGTTGATCCTCGCGAGGCTTCGCATCGATGAATGAGTGGGCCGTTTTCTTCCTGGGCGTCATCGCACTCGCCGCGGTGGTGCAGTGCGCTTTCGTGGTGGTGGCTGCGCTCCACGTCCGCCGCGGCGGGGAAGAGGTCAGCAGCCTGTGCCGGCGATTCGACGCCGAAATCAAGCCGACCCTGGAAGATCTCCGAAAAGGTGCCGCGAATCTGCGCGCGATCTCCGACTCCGGCCGCGACCAGGCGGCGCGGGTGGAGGCTCTTCTCGCAACCACGCTGGAGAGCGTCGAGACCACCATCGAGAATGTGCGAACGCTGGTGATCAAGCCCCTCGCCTCGATCTCCGAGTTCTCCTCGTTCTGGAGCGGGTTGCGGCGAGGCCTCGAGACCTACCGGGGGGCGGAGCCGAGGAAGCGAACCGCCGGAGTTTCGAGACCGCGGAGCGAGGACTCCGACGAGCACATGTTCATCGGTTGAGTCGCGCCGACAGTTCCAGGAAGCTGAGATGCCCAAGACCCGACGCATCGATGAGTTTGTTGAGTTGCTCCGGGGGTTCACTCCTGAGACCCTGACCAGTGGATCGGTTCTCGAGATCTGCCAGGACACCGACCTCGACGATGCCTCGCTCGCACGCTACGTCCACTGGAACGACGCCCTCTATACGCGGAACCTGATCTATCGGGACGACCTCTTCGAGATCATGGCGGTCTGCTGGCAGAAAGGCCAGAAGACGGTGCTCCACACGCACAACGGCCAGCTCGGCTGGATGATGGTGAATCGCGGGATCGCCGAAGTGACGAACTTCAAGTGGCAGGGATGCAACGCGCCGGAGGGCCAGAACCAGGGTGGGCTCGACTGCGTCGCCGGCGCCACCGAGATTCGGCTCTCGCGAGAGCACGTGGAGACTTGCGGCCGGGGCGGTCAGGTGAACGCCATTGATCGGGAGAGAACCATCCACCAGGTTGCGGTGGTGGGCGACGAGCCCGTGGTATCGGTCCACATTTACTCGCGGCCTATCGATTCCTGCGTGGCCTTCGATCTCGAGGCGCCCCGCTGCTACCGCCGCCAGCTCCGCTACTACAGCAAGTTCGGCGACGTGGTCATGACGCCCGCGGACGTCCAGTCGCTCACCGCGCCGGGCCGGTCTCCCGCGCCCCCGCGCCAGTCGTGACTCGCAGCCGATGACCGGAGAGGAAGGCACTCGTCAGGCGGGCGCCCCGAGGGTGCGGGGGGCAGAACTGCTGGCCCTCGCGGCGCGATGCATAGAGAGCGATGTCCCGGCCGCGCTCGTGACGGTGGTGGGCGCCCAGGGGTCGACGCCGCAACGGCCGGGTGCCCGGATGCTCGTCCTCGGTGACGGCTCGGTGCACGGGACGATCGGTGGGGGATGCGTGGAGGCCGAGATGACCCGGCGCGCCCGCGTCGCACTCGAAAACGGCCGGCCGGTGCTTACGACCTACGATCTCACCCCCGAGCAGGCTGGCGACGAGGGGCTCGTCTGCGGAGGCCGGATGGAAGTGTTCATCGAACCCCTCGAAGCCACTCCGGATCTGGCGATTCTTGGGGCGGGGCATGTGGCCCGCCCGTTGTGCGCCCTTGCGGCTACTGCCGGCTTTCGGGTTTCCGTCTTGGACGATCGCGACAGGTACGCCACGGAGGCGCGGTTCCCCGAGGCCGTCCGCGTGGTCGTGGCGCCCTTCGAGACGGCCGCCGAAGCGCTGCGCCTGACTCCTCGCTCCTTTGTCCTCGTGGTGACCCGCGGGCACCGCGGTGACGCCACCGCGATCGCGTCGTGTCTTCCCCGAAAGCCGCGCTTCCTCGGGCTGCTTGGATCGCGCGCGAAAATGGTCCACGTCCTCACGGATCTCGCCGAGCGAGGCTTCTCGTCCGAGGACCTGGCGCGGGTCGAGACGCCGGTCGGCGTCGAGATCGGCGCGGAGACCCCGGAAGAGATCGCCGTCAGCATCGTGGCCCGGATGATCGCGGTTCGACGGGGCGTGGGCGTCGACGACATCCGGCCCATGGGCGCAGCACTGCCGGGGCGGCTCGGTCGGATTCCCGCAGCCGAGTTGGAGTCCCGAAGGTAGTCCGGCTGCCCAAAGGGCTGGACGCCGTCCCCCCCACGGAAGGGACGCGTTTTGCGCTAGTTGACGCGATAGCGAGTCCCCAAGGAGAATACGGGTTGATGAAGCGGCCTTCTTCGTTCACGGCATTGCTATGCCTGTTTCTCGCCCATGGGACGGGGGCGCAGACGGCCGACTCGTCGGCCCTCCGGGCGGCGGACGTGATCGACGTCGTGGTTCTGGGCCAGCCCACGCTCTCGGGGGATTTCACTCTCGACAAGGACGGTGTGATCAGCTATCCGCTGATTGGCCGCGTCGAGGCGGCGGGCCTATCACCCGGGGACCTCGCGAAGAAGCTCCAGGGCCTTCTGGGCGCGGGTTTCATCAAGCGTCCGGAGGTGTCGGTGCGGGTGAAGGAGTACCGCTCGAGGCCCGTTCTCGTTCTGGGGGAGGTGCTGAAGCCCGGGATCTATTCACTGAAGGGCGACCGCTCGGTCCTTACCACGCTGTCCGACGCCGGCGGACTCACCTCGAACGCCGGGCACGAGTTCCTGGTGGCCCGGCCACCCGAGGGAAGTGAGAGCGCGGCCATTGAACAGTTTTCCTCGATGCCCCTGGTTCCGGGCCTGTCGGACGCCGTTCGCCTTCCCGATGCCGACTCTCTTCCGCCCGGAGCGATCGCGGGATCCGATGTGTTTCGGGCGAGTTTCCGGGAATTGATGAAGGGCAATGCCGAACAGAACGTGATTCTCGAGGGCGGCGACATCGTCTACGTCCCGAAAGCGGCTCAGATCTTCGTCACCGGGCAGGCCGCCCGGCCCGCTGCATTCAAGTACGTAGATGGAATGACGGTCCAGGACGCTCTTCAACTGGCCGGCGGGATCTCGGATCGCGGCTCCATCAAACGGCTGAAGATCATCCGCTTCGAGGCAGGCAAGCGCAAGGAGGTCAAGGCGGAGCTCACCGACCTTCTCAAGCCGGGCGACACACTGAACGTGGGCGAGAGGTTCTTCTGACGCGGCCTGGCATGCACTATCTCATTTGTCGGAGGGTCGATTGAGTTCGGCCGGCGGCGTCTTGCGGGTGGTCCCTCCTCCGCCGGAGGATCGCCGTCCCTTGGGGCCCGACATGCAGCCGCCCACGGAAGCGGCCTCCGAGTGGGTTCGCTTCACTCACTCCCTCTGGCACAGCCGGTGGCTGATTGTCGCCTGCGTGATCGTGTCGATGGTTCTGGCCACGGCCTACAACTACACGGCGCGCCCGCGCTACGAGGCAGTGGCCCAGATCGAGATCCGAAAGACCCGCCCCGACCTCACACCCGGCAAGGACATCGTGGAGGCCGTGACGCCCGAGTGGATCGAGACCCAGTATCGGATGCTGGTGGGCAAGTCGCTCATCACCAAGGTGGTGGAGCGCTACGACTTCACGAGCTCGCCGGAGCTCGGTGCCGGGCCGATGCGCTCTCCCATTGAGCTGGTTCGCACCAAGCTGTTCGGGAGGGCGACTGAAGACTTCGGCCCCGGGATTCCCGTGGCCCCCGCCGTGGCGGCATTCCGGTCCCGGGTGACGGTGCGCCCCATCCCGAGGACCAGCCTAGTGGACCTCGTCTTTCGCGCCTACGACCCGCGTTTCGCGGCGATGGCGGCGAACGGCCTCGCGCAGACCTACGTCGACGAGTCGAAGTCCGATCGATCCGACCAGTCGACCGAAGCCACCAAGTGGCTCGAGGCACGCCTGCAGGCGGAACAGGAGCAGGCCAAGTCCTCCTTCGAGGCGCTGCGTTCCTACGAAGAACGAAGCGGGAGCTCGAACCTCGAGGCGCGTCAGAGACTGGTGGAAGCAAAGCTTCAGCAGGCGAGCACGCAGTTGTTGCAGGCGAGAAGCGAGAAGGCCTCGAAGAAGGCCTACCTGGATCAGCTCCGGGGCATGAGCGCCTCCGAGCTTCTGACGCTTCCGGAGCTCGCCGCGAGCCAGTCGTTCCAGGCCATGAGGAAGGATCTCGTCGATACCGAACTCCGAAAGGCTGAACTGGACCAAAGCCTGGGCCCGAAGCACCCGGACGTTGTCGGGCTCCAGAATCGGATCCAGTCCATCCGCGCCGCCCTTACCAATGAGGCTCGCGGCGTGGTCCGGGCGGTCGAGGCGGCCTACGAGGCGGCCTCCCGGCAGGAGAGCGTGCTCGCCGGGTCTGTGGCGGCAGCGCAGGCGGAGATGTCCGCACTCCGCGACAAGTCACCCGAGTATCAGACACTGAAGCGGGATGCCGATACCTCCAATGAGATCGCCCAGGCCCTCGCCCGCCGCGGCAAGGAAGCCAGCGTCGAAAGCGCGGTGAACGACCGGACGGTCCGGCTGATCGAACCGGCCGAGGTCCCGCAGGCGCCGGTCTTCCCGGACCGCACCGGGAATCTGCAGATCGCATTTCTCGTGGGCCTCGCTACCGGTGTCCTTCTCGTAGCCGCCAAGGAGAGGCTCGACACCACATTGAAGACTCCCGACGACATTCGCGAGTCACTGCGGGTGCCCTTCCTGGGATTCGTGCCGGATTTGAGCACCGTATCCGAGGTCGTCATGAAGCACAATCTCAACGCGATCCGGTCGCCCACGTCGCCTCTGTCCGAGTCATACAGAGTGATCCGGACGAACGTGATGGCGACCGCCACCGCGGCGAACGCGCGTGTGCTTCTGGTGACAAGCATTCACCCCGGGGAAGGGAAGTCGACCACGGCTTTGAACCTCGCCGCGGCGATCGCTCAGACCGGGGCCACCGCCATTCTCGTGGACTCCGACCTGCGGCGTCCGACCGTGCACTCGAACCTCAGCATTCCCAGGAGCCCGGGAATGCGCGACATTCTGGCCAGGAACGCTGCCTACCGTGACGTCGTGCGCCAGGGGCCTATTCCGGGGCTTTCAGCGCTGACCTCCGGGGCCACTCCCGACAATCCCGCGGAGCTGATGGGCTGCGAGGAAATGCGCATCCTGTTGAAGGACCTCGCGGGGAGCTACGACTGGGTGATCGTGGACGCGCCGCCGGTGGGCGGAATGGCGGACGCGCTCATCATCGGCGGCGTGGTCGACGGAATCGTGCTGGTGGTGGAGGGCGATCGGACCACCAAGGCGGTGGCGGTTGATGGCGTCGCGCAGCTCACTTCGGTCGGAGGCCGGGTCATGGGCGCCATCCTCAATCGCGTGGATGTGAAGCGCAACGCGTACTACCTCTCTCGATACGCGACCGGCTACTACGGCGGCTATGGTTACTACGGCGCGGTGTATTCCAGGTACGCGCCCGGCTCCAGACCCGGGGGCGAGGGGCGTCGGGAAAAATAGCGAACATCCCTTGCTTGAACGAGTTGACATCGTGTAGCCTCGCTACATCCTGTAGCTGTTCTTCGTTGTGTCGCAATTTGTCCGGGCCTATCCAGAGGGTTGAAACTTTGACGACCAAGAAATTCCTAGGAGTCTTTCTCTCCTTCGCCATTGCCGTACCGTCGAACGCCACTGTGACCACGAACGGCACGGTGAGGGGAACAGTCTCGCTCGCTGGGCGCGGTATCGAGGGGCTTGCTCTCACCTTGGTGAACGTCGAGACCGGGAAGTCTTTCGCCGTGGTCTCGAGCGCGGACGGGAGCTTCACGGCCACGCTTCCCGCGGGTTCCTACGTGTTCTCGAGCCCTGGGCGTGCGGGCGTTTCGATTTCGCGTGCTCCGTTGTCAGTGGATGTGGTTTCCGGCAAGGTCGCGTCGGCGAACGTCGAGGTTGCTACCCTCGCCGCACAGACCGGGGGCACGGTTCCGACCGGAACCGCGAAGATCACCCACGACGCCGCGGATTGCATCACCGAGGGCGAGTTCACTCTGGTCGAGGCGATCTTCGAACCGCTGTCTTCGGTGGTGAACGGCCGCCTGTACTTCCAATCGAACCTGAGCCCCGAGTGGTTCTACACGGAGTTCGAGAAGATCGAGCCTGCCGTCGCGGGAGGGCCCACCCACCGCGCCTTCATTCCCAAGGTGAACAAGGACGGCGGCATCGAGACGATCACGTATTACCTTCAGGTGACGTCATCGGATTTCGCGGAGACCAAGTCACCGGAAAAGACCGTGAAGGTTGTTTCGGGGGCGGATGCCTGCGCCGGCAAGCTGGCAGCCATTGGCACACCTGACGGCCCAGTCTCGGTTCTCTCGGCCTCCGGCGCGGCCGCCGGCGCCCTCCTCACCGGTTTTGGAGGAGTGGCAGGTGTGGGTCTGGGAGTGGCGGCGATCGTGGCGATCGTCGCTGGCGTGGTCGTCGGGGGCGTCGTAGTCCAGCAGGCGGTAAAGAATGACGCCACGCCAACGCCGACGACCACCCCGGTTCCGACGGTCAGTCCGACCGCGACGCCAAGCCCCACCCCTCCCGCCACTTGCACTTTGAACGTCATTGTCTCGCCCGACATCGCTGCCGATCCCTCGGTGGGCGGTCGCTTCTGCAGTGCCAGTGTCAGTTCCTCCATCGGCGGGAGCTTGGGAACCGTCAACGGGCAGCGGACCTTCACGGGCATCCCTTGCTCCGCGAGGATTGAGATTTCTGCTTACGCCGCTCCGCAGTCCTCGATCGCAAGCCCGCTCCCCGCTACGTGGTCGAACGCTTGCGGCGGTTCGGCGCTCGGCTCCCCCTGCGTGCTGAATCCGTTGACGTCGGATCGCGTCGTCGGTCTGACCTGCCAGACGCGCTAGGCGACCGGATTCGTTTCCGTGATTCGGGCCGGCCCGTGCAGGGTCGGCCCGTGTTGTTTGGGGGAGGGTCAGTGCCCGGCCACTGGGGCCGTCAGCATCCTCATGCGTTGGCACGAAAGCGGCGTGGCCTGCCATCGCCTGCGAGCGCGATGACGCAAACGAGGAGAGCGGCGCTGGCTGGCGTCCGGAGGGAAAAGTCCAGAAGGGCCTGGAGAGCCACAGCTGCGATCGCTCCTCTGATGGCATCCCCGGCCCAGGGAGCGAATCCAAGGGATGCCCGAAGCGCCCGCGCGACGAGACCCGCGGCGAGGACTCCTGCGATTCCCGCCTCGATCGTCCATTCGAGATATTCGTTGTGGGCGTGCTGCCAGAATTCATTGGCGTTGTTCAACTGATACGGCCAGTAGGCTGCACCGAAGGCTCCGATGCCGGAGCCGAAGGCCGGGAAGAAGGCCCAGAGTCTCGTCATGTCGGCCCAGGGCGCCCAACGACTCATGACGAGGTCAAGGCGCATCAAGCGTTCGATCGCCGCCGCTCCGCTTGCGATCAGCATGACGAACCCCACCACGACGGGAAGAAGCACCTGACGCATGCCGAAGTATCGCGCCGCGATGATGGCGAGGGCTCCGATGGCCGCGCCCACTCCGGACCTCGAACCCGATGCCGCCGCACTGAGGGCCATCAGGAGAGACGCACCGGACAGCAGTATGGCCTCGGTCATGACCGTGGCGTTAGCGAGAAGCCGCACGACGCCACCCGCCTCACGAATGAGGCCCAGGGCCAGCCCCGCGGACCACGCGGCCCCCAGCGCCATGGCGGTCGCGAAGTGGTTCCGGTTGTAGTACGGTCCGAAGGTCGCTTCGTCGAGCCCCTTGGGAGCCATGATCGGGACTTGCCCGTAGAGCCACGCCGGGTGGGTCGTACGCGATTGCCAGAGCCCCTCCGCGGCGAGGACGACGAGCACGGCGACGACGATGAGTGCGAAGGTCCGACGCCTGGGACGCGGCAGGCCGCGAAGCGCGAGGAAGAGGCCCTGGAGACCGGCCACATAGAGCCACGCCTCGACTGTCGCCGACGGCGAAACGGAAAGCGGACGAAAGCGCCCGTCTCCCGGATCGGGCAGGAAATGGGCGGCGAAGGACCCCGGGGACACGAGTCGCAAGAGGCCGGCGGGAAGAGGGATGAGCTGAACGAGGAAAAGCGCGTGGATCGGAAGCAACGCCTGAGACACGGCGAGGCTGGATTCATCAGCGCCGCCGGGCGAGAAGCGGGCCTGCAGAGAGATGCTCGCGAGCCCTGCGAAGAGCCATAGCTGGCAGAGGGGGATCCAGACCGACCTCTCCACGGCTCCGAACAGGAAGGGAGCCAGGCAGACGCTAAGGAACGCGCTCCCGGCGATGGCCCGGAGAACTCCGTCGGGGCGCACGGGCTGGGCCTGGCCCTACCTGCCCAGGCGCTCGACTTTCGAAATGGCCCCGGACTTGGTGTGCGTAATCCGGATGTCCGCTCGGCCGTCCCCGTCTCGATCGATCTCTTCCGTGGAGAGATAGCCGAGGCTCCAGTCCTGGACGCGGTCCCGCTTGCCATCACCGTCCGTGTCGATCTCAGCACGGTTCAGCTTTCCGCCCACGAAGATCTCCAGACGCTCGCGCTTTCCGTCGTGGTCGAGGTCCGTCTCCGCCTGGGTCGGGACCTTGGTTGCCGGATCGAGTTCCACGAAGCGTTCCGGAACGCCGCCTTTCCGGGACGTCGCGTAGCGAAGCAGAACGCCCTCGGGGTTGTATTCTTCCCAGCGGTCGATGGCGCCATCGTGGTTGCTGTCGATCTCCAGGCGATCCGGGCTGTTGCGACCGGAGAAATACGCGAACACATCAGGCTTGCGGTCGCCGTTACTGTCGAACTTCATCTGCCGCAGAGTGCCGTCCATCGCGTAGAGATAGGTGTACGGGGGCTTCTCAAGAAGCCTCATCTCCACCCCTTTGGCATCCTTGACCACCTTCCACGGCGGGAGGTCGGGGGCGGGCGGCTTGGAGCCCAGGCCGCAGCCGCTTGCCGACAGCGCGATAACAGCGATAATCAGAGGGCGCACCCCAGGATGATAACAAGAGCCAGAGTGCCCGGGAACGAACCCGGCCCGTATCGAAGGGCCATGCTGCTTTGAGGGAGACGGACCTGACATCCGAGGAATCGCGCCGCTTCGAAGTCTGGGCGTTCGGGGGCGGCAAGGGGGGAACCGGCAAGAGCGCGCTCGCCGCCTCCGTGGGGTTCCAACTGTCGCGCCTCGGCAAGAGAGTGGTGCTCGTCGATGCGGACTTCGGAGGGGCGAACCTCCACACCTGCCTCGGGGTCGCGGCCCCCGCCCGTTCGCTGCTGGACCTTGTCCGCGCCGGTGGAACGGTGGCCGATGAATACGCCCATGCGACACCGTACCCGAATCTCCGCCTGATCGGCGGTCGGGTCGATGAAGGGGCCGGGGGCCTTCCCGTCGGCTGGGCCGCCCGCCTTTCGACCGCTCTCCGCGCGCTTCCCGTGGACCTTGTCGTGCTCGACCTTGGAGCCGGCGTCGGGCCCGAGACCGTCGAAGTGATGAACCTGGCCGACCTGAAGGTGATGGTATCGGTGCCCGAGCCGAGCTCTATCGAGAATGTCGTGAGCCTCCTGCGGAGCCTCTGCCTTCAGCGCCTCGTCCAGCGGCTTCCCTCGAACGAGGTGCGCCGCCGGCTCCAAGCCGTGCAGTCCGGGGAAGCCGCGATGAGGGTGCGGAGCGTGGGAGACATGCTGCGGGAGATCGAAGCAGTCGATCCCTCTCTGCTGGGCGCGGCCCGCGCCCTTATCGAGGAGATGGCCATAACTCTCGTGACGAATCAGGTGCGCGACGACGCCGACCGGAAGTTCGGAGCGCAGACCGCGGCGGTCGTCCGTCGCCACTTTGGCCTGCCCATGAGCTACGCGGGATTCGTGCACCACGACGATGCCGTCTGGCGGACCCTTCGCAGAGGCAAGATGTTCATGGTCGACGCCAGTCGCTCGAGGGCGGCCGAAGACATCAGGCGTCTCGCCCGGAATCTGCTGCAGCGCGCGGATCAATCGCCGGTGTTCTGAGCCCGCGGACAGGAAACTGTGAAGAACAAGACCTATTACGAAATTCTGGGTGTCGCCTCCCATGTGGGCTCGGGACAGATTCAGGCGGCGTATCGTTTCGCGCGCAGCCTCTATTCGGGGGAGGCAACCCCTACATACGGCCTCCTCACCGCCGACGAGCGCGACCAGATGCTCGCGCTGGTGGAGGAGGCCTATGCCGCCCTCTCGAATCCGAACGTGAGGCGCGACTACGATATCCACCTCGCCGCTCAGGGGGTGCGGAGCCACGCTCAGGAATCAGCGCCCCCGCATCCGGAGCCGGTTCCCCCGGAGCGAACCCGCGCAGCCCGGGTTCCGCCGGCCCCGGACCTGTCGGCAGCCGAACCTCCCAGCGAGCCGGCGCGAGTGCCCGAACAGGTGAACGGGTCCGTGCTCAAGGCCCTGCGGGAAAGTCGCCACCTGACTATCGATCAGATCGCTGCGCTCAGCAAGGTAGGAAGCCGCTTTCTGAAGGCTCTCGAGGATGACCGCCACGACGCCCTTCCCGGGCGAGTGTTCGCGAGAGGGTTTCTTATCGAGTATGCGAGGGCCCTCCGCGTCTCGGATACCGAGCTCGTAGAGAGGTATCTGAAGCACTGGACGGGGAAGTAGGAGCGGAGGGCTGGGGCGCTCCTATCCCTGGCAGCAGGACCATGACGATGATGCAGGACAGGATATGCATCGAGGCCACGATCCAGAAGACAGGCGCATACGAGTATCGGGCGACGAGGAAGCCCACCAGAGGCGAGAAGAGCGATCCCCCGAAGCTTCCGGCGGCGCCCGAGAGACCCCACGCGAGGCCAAGGTCGGCGGGCCTGAACACGTCCGCTGGAACCGTAAAGAGTGAGGCCGACTTCACCTGGATTCCGAACATGCCGAGCCCGATCCAGAGGAGCGATTCGACGGGAGTCCGGGCGTTCACGGCGAGGAGCGAAGCCGGCACCAGGAGGGCGCCCGCCCACATCACGAGCTTTCTTGAGACGTCGAGGCTGAACCCGCGCCGGATGAGAGCCGTTCCTGCAAAGCCGCCGGCCAGGCTGCCGAGATCGGCTGCGATGAACGGGATCGAGACCATCCAGCCGATCTCCGCGAGAGACAGGCCTCGAACGTCGCCGAGATACTTGGGGAGCCAGGTGGCGAAGAAATAGAAGGCGCCGTCGCACACGAAGCGGGAGAGCATCAGCCCCCACGTGTCCCTCCGGCGAAGCAGGGACCAGGACGCGGACGGCCTGGCTGACGGCGGCTCCTGGGCGCCATCCTCGATCAATCGGCGCTCGCCTTCCGTGACCGAAGGATGCGCGTGCGGATCCCCATAGAACGCGCGCCAGAGGACGAGCCAGATGAGACCCAGGGAGCCGGTCAACACGAAGGCGCCTCGCCAGCCCGTGTTCAGAATGAGCCAGGCCACGAAGGGTCCGGCCACGATCGCGCCGAATCCCACGCCCGCCGTCACCAGGCCGACGGCGGTGGATCGCTCGGCGCGGGGAAACCACTGGGAGATGGCCTTCAGCGCCGCGGGGTAGTTGGCGGCCTCGAAGAAGCCCAGCGCGAAACGCAGGGCGGAGAAGCTGCGGACTCCGGTTCCGAGGGCGTGCGCCATGTTCGCGAGCGACCACAGACCGACGGCGATGGTGAAGCCCCGCTTCGCCCCGATGCGGTCGACGATGAAGCCCGTGATGATCTGGCCCACTGCGTAGGCGAGAAAGAACCAGGAGAGAATATTCCCGTACTGCTGGGGGGTGAGGGCGAACTCGCGCGTGAGCTCCCGCTCCGCGATGGAAATGCTCTGCCGGTCGATGTAGTTGATGGTGGCCGCGGCGAAGAGGAGAGACGCCACCACGTACCGGTACCGCCCGCGCAGGAACGACCCCGGCGGCGCGCCCGGACCGGGGGATTCGGGGGTGGGCATGAGGTCGCGGGTATAATGTCATAGCTTTAGGACAACCGGTCCGCGATCGAAGAACCCTCCCTGAAATGAACGCCACCAAAGAGAACGCTGCCGGACCACTGCAGGGAATCAGGGTGCTCGATCTCGCCACGCTGTTCGCGGGCCCGCTCGCCGCCACCCTGATGGGCGACTTCGGCGCCGACGTGATCAAGATCGAGCACCCGAAGGGGGACCCGGTTCGCTCCCACGGTCACCTGAAGAATGGGGTCAATCTCTGGTGGAAGATGATCGGCCGCAACAAGCGCGCGATCACCCTCAATCTCTCCAGGGCTGAGGCTCAGGGCATCCTTCTCGACCTCGCGGCCCAGGCCGACGTGCTCATCGAGAACTTCCGGCCCGGCACCCTTGAAAGCTGGAATGTCGGCCCCACTGAACTTCACGCCAGGAACCCGAGGCTCGTCATCGCTCGCGTGACCGGCTTCGGACAGGAGGGCCCCTACAGGCGCCGGCCGGGCTTCGGGACGCTCGCCGAATCGATGAGCGGCTTCGCGGCCATGACCGGCCCGGCGGACGGACCGCCCACGCTCCCTCCCTTCGGCCTGGCCGACGGCATCACCGCTCTCGCCACCGCGTCGGCCGTCATGATGGCCCTTCGCCATCGTGACCTGACCGGGCAGGGCCAGATCATCGACATGGCCATCATCGAGCCGATTCTGACCATCCTCGGGCCCCAGGCCACCTGGTACGACCAGCTGGGCGTGGTGCAGGAGCGCACGGGGAACCGTTCGGTCAACAACGCGCCCCGCAACACATACCGCACGCTGGACGGAAAGTGGGTCGCGATCTCGACCTCGGCTCAGAGCATTGCCGAGCGGGTCATGCGCCTCGTCGGCCACCCCGAGGTGATCGACGAACCATGGTTTCGATCGGGGGCCGATCGGGCCAGGCACGCGGATACCCTCGACGAGATGGTGGGCGGCTGGATCGCGCGCCATCCCATGAGCGAGGTCATGCGGGAGTTCGAGGCGGCGGAAGCAGCGGTGGCGCCGATTTACGATATCCGCGATGTGCTGGAGGATCCGCAGTACAAGGCTTTGGACTCGATCACCACCGTCAACGACGAGGATCTGGGCCCGGTCCGCATGCAGAACGTGATGTTCCGCCTGAGCGCCACGCCTGGGAGCATCCGGTTCGCCGGCCGGAAGGTGGGTGCGGACACCGAGGCCGTCCTCTCCGAATGGCTCGGGATCGACTCGGACCGCGTTGCCGAACTGCGGGCCAAAGGGGCCTTGTAGGGGCGCCGGTCGACACAGATGAGAGCCCTCCGCAGCTACCTGTTCGCGCCCGGAAACAACGAAGACATCATCGGAAAGGCGTTCAGGGCCGGAGCGGACGCGATTGTTCTGGATCTGGAAGATGCGGTGCCGGAGTCGGAGAAGGCGCGCGCCCGGGCCACGGCGCGAACGGCGCTCATCAAGGAGGGCCGGGCCGAGGCGGTCCCGGCCTACGTTCGCATCAACAGTCTCGCCTCGGAACACTGGCGGGCCGATGTCGACGCGGTCCTCGGCCCTGAGGTTGCCGGTCTCCGTGTGCCCAAGGTGGAAGATCTGGCTTCGCTCTGCCGGCTGAACGACTCGATCGCTGCCCGGGAGAAGTCTCTCGGTCTGCCGGAGGGGCGGATTCGCATCATCGCGACGATCGAGAGCGCGCGGGGACTGGTTCGCCTCGAGGCGCTGGCCCGGGGTCCGAGAGTCCAGGGGTTCACATTTGGCGCCGCCGACTACGTCGCCGACATCGGCGCCGAGGCGGGTGACGATACGGCGACTCTGTTCGCGAGATCCCGCCTGGTCGCCATCTCCAGGAGCGAGCGTCTCGACCCGCCCGTCGCCTCAGTCTTCACACACCTGCACGACACCGAGGGTCTGCGAGCGGACACGCTGAGGCAGAAGGCACTGGGTTTTTTCGGGCGTTCTGCGATCCATCCCCGCCAGCTTCCGGCCATCCACGCGGCCTTCACCCCGACCGCGGCGGAGGTGAGCCGGGCACGGGAGGATCTCTCGGCATTCGAGGCGGCGGGCGCCCTGGGCCAGGGCGCGTCGCAGACGGAGGGCCGTTTCATTGACCTCGCGGTGGTGCGCCGGGCCCGCGCGATCCTCGAACTTCACGAAGACGCGGCTGACCGGGTCGCGCGAAAGGACGCGCGATGAGCGTGAACAACCTGCTGAGCGCCCTGACGGGAACCCGCATCTTCGACCTCGCCCAGCCGATCGAGGCGAAGATGCCGGTGTCACCCAACCATCCTGGGTTCAAATTGGCCTTGCAGCGCCGGCATGGCGACATGGTTCGGGCCGACGGAGGCTCGGCGGCGAACGAGATGATGATGCTCGGCGGCCACACCGGCACTCACATTGACGCGCTCTGCCACGTCTCGCATTGCGGAAAGCTGCACGGCGGCGTCGACGCCTACGAGGCCCAGAAGGGCGGGCGGTTCCAGAGTCACGGCGTCGAGCACATCCCGATCACCGCGGCGCGCGGCGTTCTCTTCGACATTCCCGGCCTGCGGGGTGTCGACTGCCTGGACGCCGGCGAGGCCATCACGGCCGCGGACCTCGAGGCGGCGGCGCGGAGGCAGGGCGTCGAGTGCAAGTCGGGGGATGTCGCACTCGTGCGCTCCGGCTGGACCAGGCACTGGGGGGATCCGGAGCGCTTCCTGGGACATGCTGACGGAGTTCCGGGTCCCGACGAATCGGCCGCGGCCTACCTGATCGAGCGCGGGATCCGGATGACCGGCGCCGAGACTATCGCATACGAGTGGATACCAGCGGGCCGCGGGCATGCGCTCCTTCCCGTGCATCGGATGCTCCTCGTGGAAAGCGGCGTGCATATCATCGAAGGCATGAACCTCGCGCCTCTCGCGGAAGCAGGCGTTTTTGAGTTCCTCTTCGTCGTGGCTCCGGTCAAGGTGGTGGGCGCCACGGGAATGCCGGTGCGTCCCTTCGCGATCGCCTGAGGAGCCCTTGCTCATGACCGACCGGACCGTTTCCCAGGCCCTCGCCCTGTTCGCCGCGGACGTGAGACGTGACACGCTGCCCGACGCCGTGGCGGCGAGCGTGAGGGAACGGCTTCTCGACACAGTGGGTCTGTGCCTCGGGGCGACGCCGCTCGAAACGAGCGGCATGGCCCGAAGAGTCGCCCAGGCCTGGGGCGGGCCGGGCGAATCCACCGTCATTGGCGCGGCCGGGCGCCTACCCGCCCTCGGCGCGGGCTTTGTCAACGGCGTTCTCGCTCACTCGCTGGACTTCGACGACACGCATCTGCCCTCGGTCCTGCACCCCTCGGCCTCCATCATCCCGGGAGTGCTTGCGGTGGCCGAGCAGACCGGAGCTTCGCTCGCCGAGGCCATGGCCGCCGCGGCCGTGGGATACGAGGTCTGCGTTCGGACCGGGATGGCGGCGTACGACCGGAGCCTCGGCAACTCCGTCTTCTTCGAGCGGGGATGGCACGCCACTTCGATATGCGGAACGCTGGGGGTGGCGGCGGCTGCGGGGAAACTCATGGGGCTCGACGCGGAAGGCATCGGACACGCCCTCGGCATCGCCGTCTCGATGGGCTCCGGCGTCATCGAGGGCAACCGCGCGGGCGGATCGGTGAAGCGGCTTCATTGTGGATGGGCCGTCCATGCGGGAATCGTGGCTGCCCAGTGTGCTCGCGCTGGAATTACCGGACCGCCCACCGCGTTCGAAGGGCGGTTCGCCTTCTATCAGGCTTTCTGCGGCGGCATGGCGTCGCCGGGAGAGATCGAGAGCGGGCTCGGAACCTCGTGGTGCATCCCCGAGATCTTCTACAAGCCCTACCCGGCGAATCACTTCACCCACACCGCCATCGATGCCGCGCTTTCACTACGCAAGCGGGTGGCGCCGGCGGAGGTGGCGTCCGTGCGCATCGGTGTGGCGACGCCGACGGTGCGGACGATCGGGGAGCCTCGCCAGCAGAAGACCCGGCCCCAGTCCGGCTATCACGGCCAGTTTTCGGGACCTTTCGCCTTCGCCGCCGCTTTCCTCGGGGGGGGAGGGCTCGGTGTGGCGCTCGAGGACTTTTCGGATGAAAACGTCCGCGACGAGCGCTACCTCTCCCTGGCCGCCCGTGTAGAGATCGTGGGGGACGCGGAATGCGACGCGATCTTCCCGAACCAGTTTCCCGCGATTGTCCGTCTCACCACGATGAACGGCGAGGTGCTGGAGGAACGGGTCATGTCCAATCGAGGCGGCCCGGCCCGACCTCTGTCGCGCGATGAACTGCTCGTCAAGTTCAGAGGCAACGCCCGCCGCGTTCTCGCGGAGCGCGAGGTCGATGATCTGGGTGAAGCCATTCTCTCGATGGAGGAGAGCCGTAAAGTTCTCGAAGTGATGTCGCTCGCCGGCACGCCATCCATCTGAGAGAGGAAACGCCGCTATGAACGCCTATCGGGCCCTTGCCCTGCAGACCCGCCTGGATACGATCAATGCGCTTCCGGACGCGGTGAGCGCCCGGGAGCAGATGCATCGCACCATCGATCGCATCGGCACGGAAGTGGGGGCGGCCGCGGTCTGGATCGGGAAGGACCTGCGCCTCGTCGTCCTGCCGGAGTACTTCCTCACGGGGTACGCCATGGGCGACCCGATCGAGCAGTGGACCCAGAAGGCGGCCATCGATCCCGACGGGCCCGAGTATCAGCGGCTGGGGGAGATCGCCCAGGCGAACAACCTCTTCCTGGCCGGCAACGCCTTCGAGCGGGACGAGAACTTCCCCGGAATGAACTTCCAATGCTGCTTCGTCGTGGCTCCAACGGGCAAGGTGATCCTGCGATATCGACGGCTCAACTCGATGTACACGCCCACGCCTCACGACGTGTGGGACCGGTATTTGGAGATCTACGGCTACGAGGGCGTGTTTCCCGTCGCGCATACCGAGATCGGCGTTCTCGCCCCGATCGCTTCCGAGGAGATTCTCTATCCCGAGATCGCGCGGGCTTTCGCCATGAGGGGCGCCGAGGTCTTCTTTCATCCCACCTCGCAGACAAACGAGCACGCCATAGCCGCCAAGGACGTCTGCACGGTGGCACGGGCCATCGAGAACATGGCGTACGTCGTATCTGCCAATACCGGGGGGATTCACGGCACGCCCCTGCCCTGCGATTCGACGAACGGGGGTTCGAAGATCGTGGATCATCGGGGTCTCGTGATCTGCCGCTCCGGCTTCGGCGAGACCATGACCTGCTCGGCGGAAATCGACCTCGGCGCCCTCAGGCGCTTCCGAACGCGGCCCGCCATGGACAATCTCCTGGCCCGCCAGAGATTCGATCTATTCGCCGAAGGGTATCGCCTGCGCCGCCACTACCCGCCGAACACGATGCTTGCCGGCGTCCCCCCGCGCGCTCACTTCATCGAGACTCAGCGCGCCACCATCGCGCGCCTGCTCGAGCAGGGGATACTGCGCAAGCCCGACTGAGCTTCCACGAGCCTAGACGTCGTTGGGCGACCAGAGTTCGAAGCCGACGCCTCCGGGAGCCGTTCCTGCGGCCACGGCATCGCGGCCGATCCGGCAGATCCTGGAGTAGGACGCGCCCGGCATCGCCTTGACGGAAGCCGCAACGTCCTCGACCTCGAAGCCGAACACGAAGCGTCCGGCCCGGAGTGGACGGGCGTCGATCATCGGCGCTCCTCTGCCGTCCGGGTCCGGGAACTCGATCATCTCGAGGCGAATGGGGGCCTGGCCCGGGTCGGCGAAGAGGGCCAGGCGGAGCCGGGTGTCGGGCCGCGGGAGGTGCATGAATTGGGCCACGGTGGGCTCGGCGAACGTGGCGTCCAGAAGGACCTGAAGGCCGGCGTCCTTCCAGAATCCCGCGGCCGCGTCCACCGACTCCACGACGTAGACGGCGGAGTGGACTTCCGAAAACAGGGCGTGGGCGCTGAGGTCCAGCACGCTCGGCCGGCGCTTGTCGACTTCGATCAGCACCAGAGCGAGCCCGTCCGGCCCGACACATTTGCACTCCTTGATGGTCATGGGCCCGACCTTGTAGGCGGCGACCGGGCCGATGGAGGCATGGGTGTTCTTGACGATCTCGAGCGCCGGAGCCATGTCGCGGACATAGAGGTCGATCGCGTGGGGCCCTCGGTCGAAAGGGCCGCCTTCGACCGCGTCGTGGCTCGCGCGGACCACGCGGATGAAACCGGCCTCCGCCCCCGGCATGCGCAGCCGCGTCTCGTGCGTTGGCCCCTCCAGACCGTAGAGCTCTCTCGCCGCGAAGGCGCCGATCGTGCTGTCGCTCTCGCGGACGAAGCCGAAGGCCTGGAAGAAGCGGGCGGTTTGCTCGACGCTGGACGCGCCGACGGTGACGTGACTCGGACTCTTCAGCATGATTTCCTCTTTACGCGGCGAACGTTAGACCCCGAACGTCTCCTCCTTCAAGTTCTCGAGGACATATTCGAGGTCGAGCTCGTTCCAGTCGTACTTGACGAGGATGCTGTGCGGTCCGGTGACGTAGATGTCTGAAGAGGGCACCTTCAGAAAGTCGGGGTCCATGCGGAGGTGCCGGCAGGGAAAGGTGCCCGCGGGGCAGGTGACGTTCTTGTCGTCCAGGGCCGCGACTCGATACGACTCCATCCGGCCCAGCGGCCCGTCGGTCCCGTTCCACAGCGTGGAGGTGTTGTAGAAGGCGCGATGCTGCAGACCTCCGGCCTCCCAGTCGTAGTTGAAAGCGATCCAGCCGTCCAGCATTACGGAGTGGGTGACCACGGCGAAGAAGTCCCCTGGCACCTTCACCGTCTGCACGGTGTGCCCGGTCATCCCGGTGTCGGTGGTGATGTGGAGAAGGTCGCCCTCCAGCCGGAAGTAGCCGGAGCCGACCATGTCACCGTTCACCTGCAGGCGGACGAACACATCCCGCGGCCGGCCGTCGCGCGCCTTCGTGTAAACGACGTGGCGGACGAACTTCGAGTCGTCGGTCGCGGCGAGCGCCGCCAGGGTGACCGTCCCGTCGCGGTTTTCGGTGATGGAGAAGTCCTCGCGGCCACGGAGGACACCGGTGGACTTCTTGAGGTAGAGCAGGCGTCCGGTGAAGAGGCGCAAGGGCATGAGTGGATGGCTTTCAGGAGAGGATCCCGGCCGCGCGATCCTCCTCGATGCCGAGCGGAGTCTTGGGCATGAGAAGGAAGAAGGCGCCGGAGATGAAGATTGGGAGGATGCCGCAAAGGGTGTAGGCCTTGTTCCAGTCGCCTCCGAACCAGGTCACGGCATAGGAGAGCGCGAGAGGCCCGGTGGCGACTCCCAGGTTGACGGCGAGCGAGCCTGAGAAGGTGACGCCGGTCGCGCGCAGGCGCGCCGGGAAGTTCTCCGCGATGAAAGTGAACTTCACGGCGGTGGTGCCGTAGAAGAAGATTGTCATGAGGCAGTAGAAGACCACGGTGGTCCAGTAGTCGCGCGCCCACCAGATCATGATGAGGAACGCGACGGAGCCGAGCCAGGCCCAGACGATGCAGGTGGTCCGTCGTGAGAGGAAGAACTCGCCCACGATGGCCGCGATCACGTACCCGACGGCGCCGACACCGTAGGACCAGCCCACCAGGGAGACGGCGTCTCTCATGGTGAAGCTGCGAAACTCCTGAAAATACGCGGTGAGGAGGATGGTCGAGCCGTAGGCGAAGACGTGAAAGTACTCACCCAGGAAGAGGACGATGGAGCGATAGGCCATCCGGCGAGCGAAGAGCTCGGTGAACCGGCCCAGAGCGCCCGACACGTCGCCCCGGGCGGAGGCGGCCCTCGCCTTGAGAAAGGCCCCGGTCTCGCGCAGGTACCGCCGGATGACGAACATGTAGGGCACCGACAGCAGGGCCACGAAGAACACGGACCGCCAGCCGAACCGTTCGCTCAGCAGGAGCACGAAGCGGGAGGCCAGGAACCAGCCGATCGGGTAGCCGATCTGCAGGATGCCGGACATGAGACCCCGGTAGCGCGCGGGTGTTTCCTCCACGACGATGGTCCCCACGACCGGGGACTGGATTCCTCCCGTCGCGAAGCCCAGGGTGCGGAGAGCGACCATCGAGAAGGTCGATCCGGCCCAGTACATGGCGGCGACGAAGCTGGACCCGATCAGCATCGACGTGCTGAACACAGCTTTGCGGCCGATACGGTCAGTCAACGAGCCGAGAGCGGCGATGCACGTCCCGGCGACGGCAAAGGTGAGGGCGATGTACCAGCCGCGCTCTTCCACCGTCCACCCGAGCTCCTTGGAGATCTGGGGAAGGACGAAGGAGAAGAAGGCCTGGTCCATGTTCTCGAGGGAGACGCCGATCAGGCAAACGAGGAAAGCCGTGGTGGGATAACCGCGAATCTTCTCGCGGAGGTCGCGCCA